>JBJOMF010000049.1:0-3187 GCA_046052505.1 Bacteroidota bacterium
ACCGGCGGCCTGTCCGCTTTCGGTATCTGCCAACTCGTGGCCGGGCTTTTGGTGCGGTCCGGTAAGCAGAATGGCTTCGCCGAAGTGATGGATGACCTCAACTTCCTGCCGCCGACGATGAAGAAGCTCGCCCTCGTGCAGTTTTTCTCGTGGTTCGCACTTTTCGCCATGTGGATCTATTCCACCCCCGCACTCGCTCAGCATCTGGCCGGCACCACCGATACCGATTCCAAGGCCTATAATGACATGGGCAACTGGGTCGGGGTACTCTTCGCTTGTTACAACGGATTCGCCGCCCTCTTCGCCTTCCTGCTGCCTATTATGTCCCGGCGGTTCTCCCGACCTGTGACCCACCTGTTGTCCCTCCTGGCAGGAGGCGCCGGTCTCATCTCCTTCTTCTTTTTCAGGGATGCGGACCTGCTCCTTGTCAGCATGGCGGGAGTGGGATTGGCCTGGTGCAGCATCCTGGCCATGCCCTACGCCCTGCTCACCAAAGCCCTACCACCGCAGAAGATGGGTGTGTACATGGGCATCTTCAATTTTTTCATCGTGATCCCGCAGATCCTGGCCGCTACCGTTCTGGGCATGTTCACCCGCCACCTCTTCAACGGGGAAGCGATCTATACGATCCTCGTGGGCGGCTGCTCAATGATCCTCGCTGGTCTGCTTACGCTCCGAATAAAAGACAATTGACCCCCCATGAGAAAGATCCTCTTATCGCTGGCCTTGCTGGCCATGTTCCACGCTCAGGCGATCGACTGGAAAGGAATCTATCCGTCCCACTGGTGGACCGGCATGAAGAATCCTCGCCTGCAACTCATGCTTCATGCCGACGGCATCGGCAGCTTCACCCGCGCCACTGTTCAGTATGATGGGGTGACCGTGGAACGCGTGCGTTCCGTCGGCAATCCCAATTACCTCTTCATCGACCTGCTCCTCGCACCGGCCACGCGCCCCGGGACCCTTACGATCACACTTAGCGGCCCCGGCAAGGCCTCGGCGTCCCTTGCCTATCCCATCAAGGCAAGACACCGCTCCAACGGACTTACCCGGGTACAGGGCGTTACCTCCGACGACCTGGTTTACCTCATCATGCCCGACCGCTTCTCCAATGGCGATACATCCAACGATATTGTGAACTCATACCGCGACCGAACCTGTGACCGCCGCAACAAGTTCGCCCGCCACGGTGGCGACTTTAAAGGGATCCTCGACCACATCGGCTACCTCGATGAGCTGGGCGTGACGACCCTTTGGCTCACGCCGGTGCTCGAGAATGACATGCCCCGGATGAACGAATGGAGCAACTCGGTCGCCGGCTACCACGGCTACTGGTTCACCGATCATTATCAGGTAGACAAGCGTTTTGGTGGCAACGAGGGTTACCGCGCCTTTTGTGATGCCTTGCATCAGCGCGGCATGAAAGTCATACAGGATGCGGTGTACAACCACGTCGGAGACCACCACTGGTTCGTGCTCGATCCGCCCATGCCGGGCTGGTTCAATACCTCACAGGGCAAAAAGCCACCCAACCACCGCGAGGAAGTGTTCTACGATCCCTATGCTTCCACCTTCGACAAGGAACAAATGACCGATGGCTGGTTTGTGCCTCACCTGCCCGACCTCAACCAGCGCAATCCTCTGGTGGCCACTTACCTGATCCAACATGCCATCTGGACCACAGAAGAGTTCGGGATCGATGGCTGGCGGGTCGACACCTACAAGTACTGCGATGAAAAGTTCATGAACGACTGCAATACCGCCCTGGCACGTGAGTTCCCCCGGCTGACCGTATTTGGGGAGTCGTGGGTCAACACGACGGTGGCCAACGCCTATTTTGCCCGCAACAACATGCTCACCCCGTTCCGACACAATGCCATCGGCATGCTCGACTTCCAGGTCTGCTTCAGCCTCCTGGCCGGAATGAACGAGGCCCCGGGCTGGCTGAACGGTGTCTCCAAGATCTATGCGACACAGTCCAACGATTTCCTCTACAAGAATCCCATGAACAATGTCTCCTTTCTGGACAATCATGATATGGATCGCGTATACTCTGTCGTAGGGGAGGACTGGAAAAAGCTGAAGATGGGTCTCAATTGGCTACTCACCATCCGGGGCATCCCGCAGCTTTACTACGGAACGGAGGTGCTCATGAAGAACAAGAAAACGAATACGGACGCCGACGTTCGGGAGGACTTCCCCGGTGGTTGGTCTGATGACAAGCCCAAAGACAACCGATTTACCCGGGAAGGGCGCAGCAAATCCCAGCAGGAAGCCTTCGACCATATCAGCAAGCTTGCCCAGTTCCGAAAGCGTTCCTCTGCCATCACCACGGGACGTACCATGCAGTTCATTCCCCGTGATGGGCTCTATGCATTTTTTCGCTACAACGCCCATCAAACGATCCTGGTCGTAGCCAACACCGGCGAAAAGTCACAGGCACCGGACTGGAACAGTATGGCCGAACGCACCCGAGGGTTCAATCAGGTACGCGATGTGGTGAGCGGAACCACCCTTCCCTTGTCCGCACTCCGGCTGGAACCGGGCGACAGTGGTGTGTATGAACTGATCCGGTGAATCGCACGCCCGTTACTTCGTAATATTGCAGATGCCCGGCACCCGAAAAAAGAAGCGCGCGGAACCTTCCGTACCGGTCTCGGAGCGCTATGAGGACCGCCATTTCATCGATACCGGCGGCAAGGTCTGGAATTACTCCCTCCTCTCGGATGCCGATGTACTCCATTTTCAGCAGGGCACCCATTACCGGCTCTATGAACATTTCGGATCTCATGCGCTCCAGGTGAACGGCTATCCCGGAAGGTACTTCTGCGTCTGGGCCCCCAATGCCACTTCCGTTTCGGTGAAAGGTCATTTTAACGGGTGGAAGGATGAGGAATACCGGCTGTTTCCCCGCTGGGACAAGAGCGGCATCTGGGAAGGGTTCATACCCGGCCTGAACGCAGGGGAGGCTTATAAGTACCACATCATCGGTTACCAGGGACGACGGCTGGATAAGGGCGACCCCTTCGCACGCTTGTGGGAAAAGCGACCCCAAACTGCCAGCATCACGTGGGATGAATCGTATCAGTGGAATGATGCTGCATGGATGGCTGAACGAATACGACACAACAGCCTCGACAGTCCCTGGAGCATCTATGAGGTTCATCTGGCAAGCTGGCAGCGGCCC
>JBJOMF010000050.1:0-5060 GCA_046052505.1 Bacteroidota bacterium
AACGCCGACTTCGACGGTGACCAGATGGCCGTGCACGTGCCCCTCAGCCATGCCGCTATCCTGGAGGCCCAGCTGTTGATGCTGGCTTCGCACAATATCCTGAACCCCCAGAATGGAACGCCCATCACACTCCCTTCGCAGGACATGGTGCTGGGTCTGTACTACATCACCAAGGGGAAAAAGACAAACGACAAGGAGACCGTTCGTGGTGAAGGGAAGATCTTCTATTCCGCCGAAGAGGTGATCATCGCCTACAATGAAAAGGTGGTGGACCTGCATGCCTGGATCAAGGTGAAAGCCAACATCCGCAATGCCGACGGCCTCCTCGAACACCGTACGATCGAGACCACCGTGGGCCGGGTCATCTTCAACCAGAATGTACCTGCTGAAGTGGGCTTCGTGAACGCCCTGCTGACCAAAAAAAATCTCCGGGAGATCATCGGCGACATCATTCGTATCACGAATGTCCCGAAAACGGCCAAGTTCCTCGATGATATCAAGCAGCTGGGCTTCCGCACGGCCTTTCAGGGCGGCCTCTCCTTCAATATCAACGACCTGATCATCCCCGATGTGAAGGGAGAACTCCTTGAAAATGCCAAGTCCGAAGTGGATGAAGTGTGGGAGAGTTACAACATGGGTCTGATCACCAACAACGAACGTTACAACCAGATCGTGGATATCTGGAGCCGGGTGGATACCCGTATCACTGAAACCCTGATCCGCGAGCTCAGTGCCGACAAGCAGGGATTCAATTCAGTGTACATGATGCTCGACTCAGGTGCCCGCGGATCCAAGCAGCAGATCAAGCAGCTGGCCGGTATCCGGGGTCTGATGGCCAAGCCCCGCAAGTCGGGCTCGACCGGATCGGAGATCATCGAGAACCCGATCCTGTCCAATTTCAAGGGCGGTCTGAACGTATTGGATTACTTTATCTCCACGCACGGTGCCCGCAAGGGTCTTGCCGATACGGCCCTGAAAACGGCCGACGCCGGTTACCTCACGCGCCGCCTGGTGGATGTGGCACAGGATGTCGTCATCACGGAAGAGGATTGCGGGACCCTTCGGGGCATTGCTACCTCTGCCCTCAAGGACAACGAGGATGTTATCGAGCCCCTGTCCGATCGGATTGCCGGCCGCACATCGCTGCATGATATTTATGATCCCGTAAGCGATATGGCGATCCTGTCGGCCGGAGATGAGATCACGGCCGACATCGCCCGTCGCATCGAGGATGCCGGGATCGAGGTCGTGGAAATACGCTCCGTGCTGACCTGTGAAAGCAAACGCGGGGTCTGCGTCAAATGTTATGGTAAGAATCTGGCATCCGGCACGCTGGCCCAGAAAGGGGATGCCGTCGGTATCATCGCTGCGCAGTCGATCGGTGAGCCGGGTACCCAGCTCACCCTGCGTACCTTCCACGTGGGTGGTGTGGCCGGATCCGCGTCCGTGGAATCCACGCTCTTGGCCAAATTCGACGGTACCATCCAGTTCGACGGTCTGCGTACCGTGGCTATCGCCAACAACGAGGGTGTCAAGACCCAGGTGGTCATCGGCCGCACGGGTGAAGTACGGATCATCGATACCAAGAACGACCGCCTCATGATCACCAATAACATTCCTTACGGAGCGACCCTGAACGTCAAGGACGGACAGAAGGTTAGCAAAGGGGATGTGATCTGCTCGTGGGACCCCTTCAACAACGTCATTCTCGCAGAGATCGACGGTAAGGTGAAGTTCGAGAACGTCATCGAAGGTATCACGTATCGTGAGGAGGCCGATGAGCAGACCGGACACCGCGAGAAGGTGGTCATCGAAACTAAGGACAAGACCAAGATCCCCTCGATCATCGTCCATGCCAAGGACAGCAAGTCGTACAACCTGCCGACCGGAAGCCATATCATCATGGAAGAGGGCGATAGCGTCAAGGCCGGACAGGTGATCGTGAAGATCCCCCGGATCCTGGGCAAGCTGCGTGATATCACCGGCGGTCTGCCCCGCGTAACGGAACTCTTCGAGGCCCGCAACCCGACCAATCCGGCCGTCGTATCGGAGATCGATGGCGTGGTCATCATGGGCTCCGTGAAGCGTGGAAACCGGGAGATCACCATTGAGGCCAAGGATGGTGTACAAAAGAAATACCTGGTGCCCCTGACCCGACAGATCCTGGCGCAGGACGGTGACTTCGTGAAGGCCGGTACGTCTCTCAGCGACGGCCAGATCGCTCCGTTCGATATCCTGGCGATCAGAGGTCCGTTTGCCGTACAGGAATATGTGGTAAATGAGATCCAGGAAGTGTATCGACTGCAGGGGGTTAAGATCAACGATAAGCATATCGAGGTCATCGTGCGGCAGATGATGCGCAAGGTGAACATCGTAGATCCGGGAGATACCCGGTTCCTCGAGGACGACCTGGTCGACAAGTTCGAGTTCGTGGAGGAGAACGATTATATCTTCGATAAGAAGGTGGTGACCGAAGTGGGTGAAAGTACCAAGCTGCGTGCCGGTCAGATCGTGACCCTGCGCGAAGTCCGGGAAGAGAATTCCGTCCTTCGCCGCAACGACAAGAAACCGGTAGAGTACCGTGACGCCAAGCCGGCTACCTCCTCGCCGACCCTGTTGGGTATTACCAAGGCATCCCTGGGCGTGCAGAGCTGGATCTCGGCCGCTTCCTTCCAGGAAACGACCAAGGTGCTCTCCTCGGCGGCGATCAACGGAAAGACCGATGACATGCTGGGGCTCAAGGAGAACGTGATCACCGGCCATCCCATCCCGGCAGGTACCGGCTTGCGCGATTTCGAGCGCACCATCGTTGGCAGCAAGGAAGAGTACGAGTTGTTGCAAACGACCCGTGAGGCAATGGCCTTCGACGAAGAGGAATAAGCATCTTTCAAACAACGATATCAGGAGCAGGCCCCGCGCTTGCTCCTTTTTTATGCCCTGTTAAGCCCGTCCTAAAGTGGTGCGATCGCTCGTTTTACCACCCCAATCTCCTTACTTTGCAAAAAAGATACGCATGCGGAAGAATGGAATGCTGATCTGGAACATCCTGCTGAGCCTTGTCGCCGGCTACTTCCTCTATACCCGGCTGGTGAGTACCGGCACGAAAGGGACAGCGCCCAAGACCGATGTGTCCGGCAATGGTCGTGAGGACGGACGATTCCGAATGGCCTATTTCGAAATGGATTCGGTAGCGGCCCATTTCGAATTGGTGAAGGAGGTGAAGGCCGAACTGGCGAAAAAGGAGGAGGACATCAATCGGGAGATGGAGACCCTGGCCCGCGGATTCCAACAGAAGTATCAGTACTACCAGAACCAGGCCCAGGCCGGTTCCCTGAACGAGACCCAGGCCGAAACGGCCAGTCAGGAGATCAAAAAACTGGATGACCAGATGAAGGCACGGAAGCAGCAGCTTGACCAGGAGTACAGCGACCTTATGGTACGGCGGCAGAATGACATAAAGAGCAAGATCGAGGCCTTCCTGAAAGAATACAATACCACCCGAAACTTTTCCTATATCATTTCTTATGAACAGGGGCTCTTCTATTATCGGGATACGGCGTACAATATCACGCCGGACGTAGTGAAGGGTCTCAACCAGCTCTACAAGCCCGCCTCGAAGAAATAGGCCGGTTCCCGCCTTCACGGATTCGTATATAATCCTTTATTTTGAGGCATGCAGGACTTTGCCGCCCTTTTCCGGTCGTTCCGAGAGATGAAGGTCGCCGTTATCGGCGATGTGATGCTCGACTCCTATATGTGGGGTCGGGTGGACCGCATCTCACCGGAGGCACCGGTACCGGTCGTGGCCCTGCACCGCAAGGAACACCGCATCGGCGGTGCCGGTAACGTCGCACTCAATGCCCATGCCCTGGGTGCCAGCCTGTCCGTTTTTTCCGTGCTCGGTCAGGATGAAGGAGCCGATCGTCTGACGGAGCTCTTTCAACACCATGGCATCCGGACCGGGGGGCTTGTCCGAAGTGCCCGACGTCGTACGACCAGCAAGACCAGGATCATCAGCCGAAATCAGCAGATGATGCGTGTGGATGATGAGATGACCGAGCCACTCGAGCCTGCGGATGCGGATGCCCTGATCACAAGCATCGGGGACTATATCAGTGCGGAGCGCCCCGATATACTGATCTTCGAGGATTATAATAAAGGCGTACTTTCCGCTCCGGTCATCAGCGCCGTGCTGGAACATTGCCGCCGATCTTCCGTATTGACGGCCGTCGATCCAAAGCGGATGCATTTCTTCGATTATGCGGGGGTGGACCTGTTCAAGCCCAACCTGAAAGAGGTTCGTGAGGCGCTGAACCTGATGGGGGATGGCGTCTCTCTCACGTCATTGCAGGCCATCCATCAGGAGTTGATAGCGAAGCTCCATCATCGGATCTCCTTTATAACCCTTTCTGAGAAGGGGGTCTTCTATCAAATGGGGAACCAGTCCGCCATGATCCCGTCCCATCTCAGGCATATTGCGGATGTTTCCGGGGCCGGCGATACCGTCATCGCCGTGGCTGCCTTGGTGTATGCGGCCACACAAAACGTGCATCTTATGGCCGAGGTCGCCAATATCGCCGGGGGATTGGTTTGTGAGACGGTGGGTACTACGTCTGTTTCAGCTGAACGGTTGCTCCAGGAATGCGAGCTATTACTCTCCTGATCGCTGCCTGTAACGCTGTAGCATCGTTCCGATAAGGCGATCCAGACTGAAATAAACCTCCATCAGGATCTTGGCCCCGGCAAATACGACAATAAAGCCCACCCCAAGGTTGAATACGAGGAACATGGATCCCACTATTACAGTGATCTGTTGTATGAATACCCGTCCGTAGGGTCGGAACATGACCAACAGCGGGGAGAGAGTCCGGTACCATCCGCCGTTCAGGAAGGGGATGAGTTCCCGGAAAGCATGGCCGATCGCAAAAGCTGCCAGCATCCAGGCGATATCTTTATTGGTGTAGGTCCACCAATTGAAGAAGAAATGCAGCCCGCTCTTGCCCGGCGGGATGATACCGGCCGTTCCGGTCACGATCGCGGTCTGAACCGCCGAGAAAATG
>JBJOMF010000051.1:0-3341 GCA_046052505.1 Bacteroidota bacterium
CCTTCATCTTCGCCGTGCCCAGCTTCCTGCTGATTTTTTCGGGCACCTACGACCATGTGTGGTGGCGTCAGGCCGTGGGCTTCGGCATCATGATCTATGGGTTCGCCTATTTCCTGGTGCACGATGTGATCATACACCAGCGGTTCAAATGGTTCACCCGTAGTAATAATCAATACGTACGTGCCATCCGCTGGGCCCATAAGATGCACCACAAGCACCTCGGTAAGCACGATGGGGAGAGTTTCGGATTCCTCTACGTGGCAAAAAAATACCGCGAAAAAGTTCGCCGCGATAAACAGCTCATGGCCGGCAGCGCCCGGGTGGAATATGCCCCGCCGGCCGAATCCTGATCTCGCCGAGCATCATTCAGTAATTTCACCGCCTGTCACGGTCCCGATCATACGACTACATCATCGCCGGCGCCGGTTGTGCCGGCCTGAGCCTGCTGGTACATCTGATCCGGGCGGGGCTCCACAAAGACAAGCGCATCCTGCTGATCGACCGTGATGCAAAAAATCTAAACGACCGGACCTGGTGCTTCTGGGAATCGGGATCCGGACTTTTTGAATCTGTCGTATTCCGACACTGGGACCAGGCATGGGTGCATCATCCCGATGGATCCAGACTCATGCCGCTGGCACCGTTCCGGTACAAGCTGATCCGCGGGATCGATTTTTATTCCTATGCTCTCGAGCGCATCCGCCGGGAGCCGGGTATCGAACTACTCACTGCCGGTATCACCGAGATCCGGAATGGGTCCGGTCTGGGCTCGGTAACGGCTGGCGGGGAGCGATATGAGGCCACCTGGGTGTTCAGCAGCATCGCTCCGGCCCAACCCGCACTGCAAAAGGGCGACTACTACCTGTTACAGCATTTCAGGGGTTGGGTGGTGCAGGCCCCTGCACCGGTTTTCGATCCGGAGCAGCCGATCCTGATGGATTTCAGGGTGGGTCAGGAGGATGGTACCACCTTCGTTTACGTGCTGCCCTTCAGCGCCGATAAGGCGCTTGTGGAGTATACGCTCTTTTCCCCCGCCCTATGGCCCATGGAACGATACGAGCAGGGTTTGCGCGAGTATTTGCAGGCGCGGTGGGGCCTGACCGATTTCAGGATCTGTGAAGAGGAGTTCGGGATCATTCCCATGACCAACCACCGGTACCCGGTATCCGACGGGGCCGTGATACAGTTGGGATCTGCAGGCGGACAGACCAAGCCTTCCAGCGGATATACGTTTCGCTTCATTCAAAAGCACTCCGAACGGATCGTGGACTGTCTGCGAAAGAGTACCCATCCCGCCCGGGCAGGGGGATCAGGCGGTGGGCGCTTCCGGTTCTACGATAGTACCCTGTTGCATATCCTGCAGCACCGTACCCTTCCGGGCGATCGTATTTTTTCCCGATTATTCTTCCGCAATCCGGCAGCCCGGGTATTCCGGTTCCTGGATAATGACAGCAAGCTGGTCGAAGAGCTGAAGCTCATCGCGTCCCTTCCCACGGGTCCTTTTTTGCGGGCCGCCCTGAAGCAGGTGTAGGAAGGGCTCAGTTGTCGGGGTCCATCTGCATGAATTCCCGCTTCACTGCTTTGAGCATGCTGAACAGCTGGGCCACCTGGATGAGCAGCAGCACCAGCAGGGCCAACATCACGTACCAGGGCAGGTCGATGGTCTTGACCGTCCCGGTCACCTCTTTCTGGAATTGCCGGATGTGCCAGCCGGTGAGTGCGGAGCCGAAGGCCATGCCGGCGAGGAGGAAGGAGAGGAGGGAGAATACCACTTTCAGGAACATGATGCGCATGGTGGAGTAGCCCACTTTGAAGTTCTCGAGAATGGCAGCCGGTATGATGAGCACCAGTGCGATCCAGCTCCAGTTTTTGGCGAACCATCCCTCATTGAGGACCAGATTCAGGATCAGTACCATGAGGATGGATAGCAATCCCCAGGGGAAGAGCAAAAAGCTCGATGGCTTGGCATGTTGGTCGGACATAGCAGGTGGGTTTATCACGATCAAGGTAAGTTTTTTTATGAAACGGGCAAAGGCGATCGGTCCTGCCCGGTATCTTACCGGCGAACGGGTTTTCCTTTTACTTTTGCCCTCAAACCCTTAAACGTGACCTTTCATCTTCAGGAATTCCTGACGCTGGCTTTCACCCTTTTTGCTGTCATCGACGTGGTCGGGTCGGTACCCATGCTGATCTCCATCAAGCAGAAGATGGGCCGTATCCATGCCGGGCGGGTAACCCTGATCTCCGGGTTTTTGATGGTGCTGTTCTTTTTCATCGGGAAGCCTTTTCTGAACGTGCTGGGGGTGGATATCCGGTCTTTTGCCGTGGCGGGATCGATCGTGATCTTCATCCTGGGGCTGGAAATGGTGCTGGGGATCGAATTTTTCAAGCCGGAGAAGGGAGCCCCTTCCGGGCATGTGGTGCCTATTGCCTTCCCCCTGATCGCCGGAAGCGGAACGTTGACCACCATCATGTCATTGAAAGCCACTTTTGAGCGCACCGACCGAAACGAATACATGATCCTGCTGGCCATTCTGGTCAACCTGATCGTGATCTTTGTTGTGCTTCGCTCCCTTGACTTGATCGAGCGGGCTCTGGGACCCTCCGGATTGTTGGCGGTGAGAAAATTTTTTGGCGTAATTTTGCTGGCTATCGCTGTCAAGGTCTTCGCCACCAATGCCAGCGGATTGATCAAATAACGGCGCCTGGTCTCGTAGTACAATGGATAGTACGCAAGTCTCCGGAACTTGATATACAGGTTCGATTCCTGTCGAGACTACTAAACAGGTCCAGACGATGCGCTGTGGCGCATGTCTGGATGCAGACCGAAGCGTCTGCATTCGATTCCTGTCGGGACTACATGTTATTTTAGAAAATAATAATGGTCATTGGAATTAATATCTAATGACCATTTTTATTTAGTGGTAACTAATTGACAATCTGTTGATTCCCTCATATGAGTAAGTTATTTGTATTTTTTACCTTTGTGTAAATGAAGGTAAAGCATGAATTACAAAGTGTCATTTCAGGAGTTGGCGATCATGCAAAAACGGATCTTATCTGTGCAGCGGCCTACCACCTTAGAAAAAGCCAGGAAACAAGTAGAATCTCTCAAGAACCTGAGTTCACAAAAGAAAAAGAAGCAGAGAAGCTGATCTCCTGGATCAATCAAAATCGGTTATGGTTCACTGATCACGATGAAAGCCGATTTATAGCCAGTGGCGCTGAGCAACGGGTTTATTTACATCAGGACGAGCGTTATGTTTACAAACTAAACGATTCCATTTTCTACCAGTTTTGGTCCGACTATTTTCACAGCCTTTTAATCCATAATTATTTTT
>JBJOMF010000052.1:0-4282 GCA_046052505.1 Bacteroidota bacterium
GGAGCGACCTGAAAAAGGCCGGCATCCATTTCCGCTGGTTCGAGCCTCTTTTTCGAAGCCGCCGTTTCTATTTCGGACGGCGGATGCATCATAAACTGGTAGTGGCCGACGGACTGATGGCCCTGGCAGGCGGTTTAAATGTTTGCAACCGGTATGACGATCGTCCCGGGGAAGCGGGCTGGCTGGATATGGCCGTCTCCTGTGAAGGCGAAGCCGCGGTAGAACTGTTGAAGCTCTGCCAAACGATGTGGGGGGAACACCCCCCCGTTGAGGTCGACCGCACGGCCCTCAAGCAATTGCTGGCATCGATACCGGTACGGGAGCAGCAGGCCGTACGGGTCCGGCGAAACGACTGGGTGATGCGGAGGATGGAGATCTCCAAGACCTACCGCAATCTGTTCGGCCATGCACGGGAAGACGTGATCATCCTGTGCAGCTATTTCCTTCCGGGGCGGGTGCTGCGCCGGGCCATCGCATCAGCGGCCCGCCGGGGCGTTCGGATCCGTGCGGTACTGGCCGGCCCTTCGGATGTAATGATGGCGAAACACGCCGAACGCTACCTGTACCGCTGGCTCCTAAAAAACGGAGTGGAGATCGTTGAGTACCAAAAGACGGTCTTACATGCAAAAGTGGCCTGCTGTGATGGATCACTCGCTACCGTCGGCTCCTACAACGTCAATAACATCAGCAGTTATGCCAGTCTTGAGCTGAACCTCGAACTCCGTCAGCGGGGAATCGTACAGGCACTGCGTGATCGGATCGAGCGGATCATCCGGGAAGACTGTCGCCCGATCACTGCAGCGACCCTCGAGGAACGGACGGGTTGGTGGATACGCGGCTGGCAGCGATTCTGCTACCACTTCATCAACAGCGTATTCAACATTGTCACGTTCTATTACAAACAGAAGGAATGATCAATGGCCCCGCATGCGGGACCACAGCGAACGGAGGGCATTCCCGCTCCAACCCGTAAACCGCCCACGCTGGATCAGCATCCGGTTCGCCCTGGGATGGCCGGGATAATAGTAAAAAACGAAGGGTGCCGCCGGATGCATCCAACCGATCTGATCACCGAAGCGAAGGTCATTGTATACGAGCGTATCGTTCTGTCGGTATGCCGCATAATAGCCCCGGGAGAATCGGATGAGCTGCCGGATATCGGCACGATCACGAAGCGGGTCCAGCAGGCTGTCATTCTTTGGAACATAGCGATATTGCATCCGCTCCTCCCGTTTATCGAATACGGACCGGTACCCGACACGGTAGCCGGAATCGGTAGCAGCGACGACGTACCAGAGCCAGCTGTTCAGCGGCGCGGGTGTGGTGAAATAGTCCCGGTAGGCGATGCCCTGGCTGCGAAGGTCCTCCTCCACGGCCCGGTGCACGATCCATTTGTTGATTCCGCAATAGAGGAGGTAGACGGTGCTCATGATCAGCCCCAGCCGTCTCCAGTTCCGTCGGGACGGGTGACCGGTTCGAAGTATCCAGAGAGCCAGGGCTGCGAGAGCCGGCCAGATGGAATACAGGGGGTCGGCCACGAAGATCCAGTTGAATGTGATCCGGGCATGGTCGAAGGGTTCGAACCAGCCGATTCCGTAGACGTTGAATCCATCGATAAGCAGGTGTACCGCCACCTGAACACCGAAGAACAGCAACCAGCTCCTGAAAGGGAGCGACGGCTTGTGCAGATACCGTCGGGCCGCCAGTGCCAGCAAGGGTGCGATGAGTAACAGAAAAAGGATGGAATGCGTGAAGCCCCGGTGGGCGAGCAGGTTCCCGGCGGGTGTGGACCAGAACGATGCCGCAAAATCGGCATCCGGAAGGCTTTGCGCGATCGCACCCAGCCAGAGGGATTTTTTTCCCAGGCGTTTCCCCTCCAGGGCCTCGCCGATGCAGGCGCCCAAGGCGATATGGGTCAGCGAATCCAAGCAGGACAAATGTAGGGGCAAAGACCCCGCCCTGCCAAATCAACTAGCTTTAGAGCATGCGGTCGTTCATCTTGTCGATCAGGACGGTCAGATAGCGCTCATCATAAAGGGCATTCTCGAGCAGGTAGCGCATCTTTCGGTCTTCATCGAATTCGTAGTACCCGGACAGGACCCCCTTGTACAGATCGGTAGTGTGGATACGGGGACCTTTCTCATAATCGTAGAGCCGCTCGACCTGTGAATAATAGCGGTACTTCTGCACCAGCTGGATCATATTTTTTCCATCGTACAGAAAATAGAAAGGAGCTTTTTCGTAATACACGTACAGGGAGAGCCGGCGTCCTTTGTAGATCCTTGTCAGGGGCAGGGTCTGCACGGCGGTACTGTCCTGTAACTGGATGGTATAATCCCGGGGCTCGACGTATTCCAGCGCCCGGCGAAGGGTAACGACCTGCATGTACTGGTCGTCATCCGCGCTGGAGGCAGCCCGGAGCTCCTTCCACTCGTATTGGTACTCCCGCCCGGCTGCGCTGAGGAAAAAGAGCCGATCGTTCAGGGTGGAGTTCCGTTTCCAGTATACCTGGCCGCGAAGGGTATCACCGGAGGCGGTCACCACAAACCCCTTCTGGTAGCGGGGCTGGCCGGGGGAGTGCAGGAAGAGAAGGGAGAACAGGGGGAACAAAAGGGGGTACATCAAAATACGTTTTTGTTGTATCAGTATAACCACGGGATGCCGAAATGGTTGTTCACAAGGGCCCGGCATGTTTAGGGTACGTCCCTCCCGGGGACGCCTGTACAAAACAAATTTGGTAAGCTGGTCGCCGTGACGAATGTTTGCAACATGCGATACCGTGCCGCGATCTTCGATATGGATGGTCTGCTGATCGACAGTGAGCCCCACTGGCAGGCTGCGGGTCGGGAAACTCTGGACCATTACGGGAAGACGCTGACCGAGGCCCAATACCATAGCAGTACGGGACTGCGTACCGAGGAATGGATCGAACATTGGTTCCGGTATTTCGGGATCGGGATGGACGCGGCACCGGCAGCGGTAGAGATGATCCTGGAGAAAGCCCGGCAAAAGATCGGACAGCAAGGGGTTCCCTTCCCTGGTATCGAGTCGGTGATGGAACTGCTTCGGGGGCGGGGCCTCCGGATCGGGCTGGCCACCTCGTCGCCAGCTTCTCTGGTGAACGTGGTGCTTCCCCGGCTGAATCTTTCCAAGGGATTCGATCGGGTCACAACGGCCGGGGGACTGCCATTTGGGAAACCGCATCCCCAGGTTTACCTGGA
The DNA here is from genome assembly GCA_046052505.1 of Bacteroidota bacterium. GTDB lineage: Bacteria > Bacteroidota > Bacteroidia > Chitinophagales > Chitinophagaceae > JJ008. Next base: position 3,222 of record JBJOMF010000052.1, read on the forward strand.
TTGTGCGGAACAATTGGGGGTTTCCGCTACCGAATGTATTGCTTTTGAGGATTCCTATTACGGCATGATCGCAGCGAAGGCCGCCCGCATGACCTGCGTGGTGGTGCCTTCGGCGGACGCATATGACCAACAGCGCTGGGCCGCGGCCGATCTCAAATTGCGGAGCCTGACCGAATTCCGGGAGGAGGTATTGAACCGCCTCGGATAAAGCCTCCCTTATTTCACCTCTTCATATGGTACATCCGTCACCGTATCGCCTCCCGCGGCTGCACCCTCGGCCTGCTTGGGGCCTTCGGGACCGGACGGTCCCTGCTCCTGTGTGGCCTTGTACATATCCTCGCTGGCGGCGGTCCAGGCCGCATTGAGCGCCTGCATGGCTGTATCGATCGCGGCAAGGTCTTGCTTCTTATGTGCCTCCTTCAGCTGCTCCGCGGCGTTCTCGATCACAGCCTTCTTATCAGCCGGGATCTTCTCACCGTATTCCTTGAGCTGTTTTTCGGTCTGGAAGACAAGACTATCGGCCGTATTCAGCTTCTCAACTTTCTCACGTTCGGCCTTGTCAGTGGCCTCATTAGCCCGGGCCTCTGCTTTCATGCGTTCCACTTCCTCTTTGCTCAGACCGGAGCCGGCCTCGATATGAATCTTTTGTTCCTTGCCCGTGCCCTTGTCTTTGGCTGTTACGTGCAGGATGCCGTTGGCATCAATATCGAATATGACCTCGATCTGGGGTACGCCGCGCGGGGCAGGCGGGATGCCGTCCAGATTGAAGATCCCCAGGCTCTTGTTATCCTTGGCCATCGACCGTTCGCCCTGAAGCACATGGATCTGTACACCGGGCTGGTTGTCGCTCGCGGTGGAGAAGACCTCTGATTTCTTCGTCGGGATCGTGGTGTTGGAAGGGATCAGGGTGGTCATCACGCTGCCCATGGTCTCGATGCCCAGGGAAAGCGGGGTGACGTCGAGCAGCAGCACATCCTTCACCTCCCCGGTGAGAACGGCCCCCTGTATCGCAGCACCTACGGCCACCACCTCGTCGGGGTTCACGCCCTTATTGGGTTTCC
>JBJOMF010000053.1:0-12145 GCA_046052505.1 Bacteroidota bacterium
GTACTGTCTGCCAGTCCCTTTGTGAGTAGTTTCCAGTGGGTCGAATCGAATGCAACGATCAGGGTGGATTTGATGGTTGTGCAATTCGTCATCATTTGCACCGGAGTAGGATTAAGTGGAGTTATCGGGTAGGCGGCATCGGTCTCTTTTCGACGGTAAATCTGATACCGGGCCGCATTTTTCACGGGAGCCCAATTCAGAGCAATATGCAGGCCAGGTCCCGGATTGCTGCTTACTGCGATGGCGTTTTGGGAATAGGAGTTGCGGTCTATGAATAGCAATCCTGTAGTCAACAAAGCGTATATGATCAGTCGTTTCATGTGTTCGTTTTTTCGGATACGTTATTCGATATAAAATCCTTGCTTGGTATTTAAACCGATCGTCAGGTCTACCGACCCGCAGGCCACCCAGACCACACAGCCCTCCAGCTCGACCGTACCCTGAAAACCGAAAGGATATCCCAGGAGCAACTGCAGGTTGAAGGAGGCGGAGGCAGAAACGAGCCCTCCCAGTATCTCCCCATGGATGCCTCCTCCCAGATTCCCTACCATATACGGAGTCATCGTTTCTGTATTCAGGAATAAGCCGGATCCGAGGAACAGGTCATATCCGCCCGATATCACATACAGATTGATCGCTTTGCTCACGTGCATGAATCCGTAGACGCCCGTCAAACGATCGGGCATGGCATCCATGTTTAACTTATATCGAGGGTCCTTGGTCAACAGCACCCACGCCCTTGATTTCGGGGCATTGACGCCTACGTAAAGTCCCGCTCCGATACCATTGCCGCCTTGCATGCCCATTATCTTCATGGAAACAATCCCCTGGAGTTCGGTAAAGTCGGATCCCAGGTGCCAGTTCAGTTGTCCTTCCGCGTCCATCGAACTGCCAACGAGTACGGCTCCTTCGGCCATCCGAACCTTTCCGGAAACCTCCCCCTCGACAAAACCGTCTGCCTGGTTCAGGGTGAGTTGCATATGCCCGTTCATCATCGCATCGAAACCGGCCATGATCGAAAGAGCCGCCTGGCCATCCAGTGTAAAACGTGCCATGGCGGGGGTGAGTTGAAGGATCGCCGATACGTAGGAGCTTCCTCTGGCCACCACGCTGAAGTTGGCGGCATCCGTGACCTCGCCACCGATGACCAAATTCTCGATCGCATCCCCTTTGATGCAGGCGCAGCCCCAGATCCGTGTAATATTGGAGATATTGGCAACCTGGCCGAGACTTACAGCCCGTTGGTCCATCAGATTGGATCCGATCCGGATGCAAGTGCCACGACTGTTCATGTCGATCGTAGACCCTATATCGCCTCCTGTCAGGTAGCGAAAGGCGCTGGGACCTGATCCCATGAATCCATCCTGTGTCAGGTCCATGTATTGGATCGTGAAATTGAAACGGGCCAGGCCGTCCTGCCAGGTTCCGCTGATCGTGAAGTCGGTCGGTTGATAACCCGTCAGAGCCTCATTGCTCAGCGTGACCACCCGATTGGTGAAGGGAGCATTCGGTCTGGTCGGATCGTACTGATCTTTGATGTGCAGGTAATTGGCACCAAAGAAAGGGAAGTAGGCCGTTCCGCCGACTCGCAGGAATCCTTTGGCACCCGAAACCGGCTCCGACAAGGATACCGCATTGTGGATAAAATTGAATTTATCGAACTGCTGTCCTGCGGCGTTATGATCGAAGAACAGGCGCCCCATCGTTCCGTTCGGATACATCTCGCCCCAGGTGAGCCAGAACGGTTTGGCAAAATGCCGGTATTCGGCGAGTCCGGCTGCTGTCATGATGATCTGCCCCGTTTTAACGCTGATGAGTCCGGCGGAACTGAAATCGGGTTTTTGCACCAGTTTCAAACCCCAGTAATCGAGAGAGTCGTTGGCCCCGATCAAGAGATCGCCTCCTGCATTGTTGGCCGTGGAGGTAAATACCATCTCTTTAAACGCCAGCGTCGTATTTACGACGCCGCCCACCTGGATGTATGAACGATAGTCACAATTCAATACGGCGCTTTCCACACATTGAAGCAGGAGCGATCCGTATTGGTTGTTATAGGTGGTCTTGACCTTGAAAGCGGCACCTCCGACATAACCACTTCCATTCATGTCTCCGAGATCGATATCTCGGGGCCGGGCCAGATACACATCAAGGTGGCAGTGAACCCCTTCGGTCACCACGTTCAACCAACCGTCATTCTTACCGTTGAATTCATAGAAGACCTTATTGTCGGAGAACAGCGGTTTCGGTAGGTTGGGGTCCAGGACCGATCCATTGGGTTGATCTTTTGTATGTACGACGAGGCTGCTGAAGCTTCCGAAGGTTGCACCCTGGATTTTCATTGTCTCGATCATCGGACCTACCGCTGTTCCTGCCAGGAGGAAGGTTTTGCCGTCGGCAGCAACCGGTATGAATGGTCGTTGGGGTTCTGCACAAAAATAAATGAACACCTGCCGGCTGAAGCCGGAAGCGCCAAATGATTTTCTCATGCCACCTCCTGAGCCGGTAAGGTCGCCCCACCAGAGGGTGGTTGAAGCATCTGTCAGGATCGCTGATCCCTTCAGGTCCATGTTTGGTGTGATCCCCAGGCTCAGGTACGGGACCCTCACCTCAGTCCCATTCGTCTGCTGTACCGCCGTGATCGGCAGGATCACCTGGCCGTCCCGAATCGTACCTCCCGTGATGGTGCTGGCGGTCACATTAACGGTGGCAGCACCGGCTTCTATGGTATATCCATAAGGTTGCGTTGTTCCATAACGGTATCCTCCTGATAGATTGAAAACGGCGTTCAAACCGCTCTTTTCCACGGTGCCATTCACAAAACCATAGCGCCCTTGCAGGTATCCGATATTTGACACCACCGTATTGGCCGGGCTACCTTCCGATATGCCCTGAAGGAGTACGACTCCCTTCCAATCAGCCGGTTTTCCGGATGCCGGGTATGTTTGCGTGCTGCTGAAATCCACGACGTAGCCCTTGCCTTTTATTTGCAATGTCGTTTCACCAACTCCCCAGGTGCCGAAGGATTGTTCGGTATTGACCTGATAGAACTCGCATTGGGGTGAAATACGAAACTCTCCGAGGTCCAGATGTGCCTGTGCACACTCCGTGTTTTGGGTGAGCTTTCCGGGGAGGATCAGCTCACCGCTTACCAATGGGTCTTGCGTGGGAGAGAATACGATCTTACTCATCTCTAATTTAAATCCTTCACCCAAGCTCACCGTATACGGGATCGCAGGGTCTTGCGGTAGCGTCGGATACTGAGCCGATCCGGCGGTGACCGTACCTGTGGAGGCCGTCTTACTTGTCACAGAAACTGTCAGGTTCGTGAAGCGAACCAGTAGTCCCTGTGCGGTTTTTGGAGCCTTGATATCCGTCAGGTAACGGCTTAGTTGAATGGACTTCCCATTGTAATGCGGCATGAGGAGTTCAACCTCTTCGCCAGGAATCGCTTTCATACCGATAGCCGCTACATCCTTTTCGTAGATCTCATTTTCCGCCGTGCGCAGGGTGAGGTTCCCGACTACCTTGTATCGGACGGGTTTTAAAAGGGCCCCCTTCCACAGCCCTGGCCATACGGGGATCATACCCGGACAACGGAAAAGGATCCTGCCCGTTCCGTTTAGGTTCCTCCAACTCAGGCTCCCGGATGGAAGCAAGGTCTTTTGATCCCTGATAGGATCGATGAGGGTTTCACGTGACCGGTCGGGATCATACGATTCTACTATCATCGTATAGGCACCTATGAACAAGGTATCAGGATACCGGGCCTGTACGGCCGGTTTCTGTTCGGGTGTGGTTCTGACATCTTCGGTTCGGGCCGGTTGTATCGGTTGCGTTGGCTTGGCAGTATCCTGCTTTACGGGCACGATCCTGTTTATACTATTTCGGTTAATACGAAGCGGAACAGTATCCTGTCGCTGGGCAGCTGCCAGCATGGGAAGCCACCACAGGATTATGACGAGGTATACGACCCTTGCGCATCTGCGGTCTACCGTTGTGCACTGTAAATTGCTTTTCATCATAGTAGGATGGATATGCATAATGGGAGGTGATCAAAATCTTTGCTAGAAGGCGTTGAGACGGGTACTTTTTTCAGATAAAAGATAAGGAAAACTCAGCCAAGACCAGTGTCAGGGGGCTTCCCTTATTGGAGCAGGCTCATTTTACCCTGCTCAGATCTGTTTTGAAAAAGGCTCTTCGAAGGCATGCCGGAGCAGGTACCAGTGCAAACGGTTCCCGGCAGGGACCGGTTCACAAAGGGTACTTCGTCGGATCATTTTTTGAGAGGGCGCTTCTTGGCTGTTCTGAGCCAGATATACTTGAAATTTCGCAACTGGGTAAAAGTGTGCGGGTAATGGATGCAAATACACAATTGATCCTAATTGGCACTTCAAGTATCAGCTATGTAATACTTCATAGCAATCACCGCTGCCGGATGAAGGTGTTGAATGCGGCCCTCGCTTCCGGACTGTCGAACAATGCCGTATGTCCGTATCCCGGTATTTCCAGGAATTGGCTGGGGCGGCAATTGGTGCAGGCGGTGACCTGTTGTTTGAAAACAGGCCAGGAATACATCTGGATGGGCGAGTCATCCAGTCCCTGTACGAACAGGATATCGGACTGGAATCCCTGCGTGAAGCGCAGCAGGGACCGCTGGGCGTAGGCCTCCGGATTGACACTTGTGGAGCCATAGGTGTTTCGCAGCTGGGTGCAGGTGACCCCATTGGGAATCTGTCCGTTTTCTTCCAGCTGGCAGCGGAACACCAGGTTGAGCGGACCCGGACCGTTGGCGATGACACCGTTGGTCGGGTGGAGGGTGTTCAGCCGGGTGACCAGATACCCCCCCTGTGAATGTCCGCCGAGGAAGATCTTTTTTACCGTGAGGCCGAGCTCCTGGCTGGCCCGCTCCTTCACCCATAACAGGGCAGCTTCCGCATGAGCCAGATTGTCACCCATCAGCAGGTTCTCCTCCGGATAGGCGACACTAACGATCATCATATCCTTTCGGTCCAGTATGCCTTTGAAGGTTTCCAGTGTGGTGTTCGCCGCCTCCAGGATGCGGCTGTCCAGAAGCACCGTTCCATGGTACACGATCAGCACATCCACCACATCGTTCACAGGCTTGTCGATGACCACATCAACCTGCACGTTATTATAGCGGATGGTCTTGGTGATGCGGTAAGCCTGACTGTCCTCGACAGCAGAGGGCCGGCAGCCCAGCAGCAAGACGGTACACAGAGTGATCCAATTCATCAGGGACATGTGTGCATGTATGAATGTTCCAGTCAGGCCGATTCGTCGGCCTGACTGGAAACGGGTTTATTCGGACTGGAGATATTTGTAAACGAGACCTGCGCAGGCCGCTGCAGCGACCGGAACGGCAATGAACAGCCACACTTGTGAAAGGGCCCAGTCGCCTACGAACAGGGCCTGGCTGATGCTCCGTGCCGGGTTCACGGAAGTGTTGGTTACGGGGATGCTGATCAGGTGGATCAGGGTAAGTGCCAGTCCGATTGCCAGTCCGGCGAATCCTTTAGGGGCCTTTTCATCCGTTGCCCCTAGGATGACCATGAGGAACATGAATGTCATCACGAATTCGGTGATAATGGCAGCTGTCATGTTGTAGCCTCCGGGGGAATGATCGCCATATCCGTTGGCCGCAAAAGAGCCGATGTCGCTGCCATTACATGTTACGATCAGGTACAGCACGCCGGCACCTGCGATGCCGCCGATGACCTGTGAAATGATGTAGGGTACTATTTCACCCGACCCGATCCGGCCACCCATCCACAGGCCGATCGTTACGGCCGGATTCAGGTGGGCGCCTGAGATGTGCCCCATAGAATACGCGATGGTCAGCACGGTCAGGCCAAAGGCCAGAGAGACGCCAACCAGACCGATGCCTACGTTCGGGAAGCCGGCGGCCAGCATGGCACTTCCGCAGCCGCCAAGGACCAGCCAAAAGGTTCCGAAGAACTCAGCGATGTACTTTTTCATCTTTTGGTGTTTAAGGACCCTACTCTTTTGGCTTTTCGGGTTACGCCCCGTTTTTTCATGTGGTTGCTGGTCTCCACGTGGTCCGCACCAAGATATGAAGAGCCGGAAAAATTTCAATGGATGCCATTCGACCGGTTCAACCGGTCAGGGTGGGGCAGAAGGGCATGAAAAAAGCCGGAACGCCCGGCTTTTGATCTTTTTTGCGGCTTAGTACCGTTTTTTCTTGAAACCGCCTCCGCCCCGCATATCACGGCGCCCGCCACGGGGCTGGAACTTTCCGCGGGGTTTGAAGTTGCCACGATTCTCGCGCATATCCTGCGACGGGCGATAGGCTTTTACAAAGGGCGTGTTGGTAAAGGTCAGCTGCCCTTGGGTGAGGTTATTGAGCTCGCTCTGAATGGCGTCGTCAGGCACCAGTTCCTTGTGCCAGTTGTTGTACGCCAATTTCATATAATAGGCGATCGCATTGGCGAACCCCATGCGTTTATCGGGATTCTCCTCGGCCAGCGCTTTGTTGATGATGACTTCCAGGTTCTTGCCGAGGTGTGAGAATTTGGGATATCTCTTTGGATATGGCAGGGGCTTCGGACGGGCTTTCAGTGTTTCCCGGGTCGGGATGGGGTAAGGGGACCTCACGTCGAGGCTGAAGTCGGCGATCAGGAAGAGATGGTCCCAAAGTTTGTGGCGGAAATCCTCCACGTTTTTAAGGTGGGGGTTCAGGAACCCCATGAGTTCGATGACCGCATGTGCGTTCCGTTGACGACGTTCGGGCTCTTCGATGGTCAGGATATGCTCCACCATCCGCTGCACGTGCCGCCCGTATTCCCGCATCGTGAGATGGTTTCTGCTGGTATTGTATTCCATGCCTTTATGAATTGGCGAACGACAAATATACGTATTTGCCTTCAGATGGCACCGATGATGGGGCGGAGGCCGCTTGAAAAAACAGGCCTTATATCCCGTGCTATCACACGGGGCAGATACCTTTGTCGGATGACCATCGCCGTGAATACCCGTTTCCTGCTGGGAGAATACCTGGAGGGGTATGGTCATTTTATTTTCGAGGCCTTTTCCCGCATCGCGAGCGACCACCCTGACCATCGCTTTCTGTTCCTGTTCGACCGTCCCGTAGCCCCCGGTTTCCGCTTTTCGGAGAATGTGACCCCGCTGGTGGTCGGTCCGGCGGCCCGGCACCCGCTACTCTGGAAATTCTGGTATGATGTGCGGGTCCCCGCCCTGCTGAGAAAGCACCGGGCTGATGTGTTTGTCTCCCCCGACGGAATGGCCTCGCTGCGGACCGCCGTGCCACAGGTATTGGTTTTGCATGACCTGGCCTTTTTGCATTATCCCGGGTTTCTGCCGCGGAGTCAGACCTTTTTCTACAAGCGATACACCCCTCGGTTTTTGGCCAATGTGCGGATGGTCGCCACGGTTTCGGAATTTTCCCGCCGGGATATTCTGAATCATTATTCGGTGCCTCCCGATCGGGTTCGGGTGGTATACAGCGGGTTCAAGGATGTCTTTCGGCCGCTGGGTCTCGAAGAGAAGGCCGCCGTTCGTTCCCAATACACCGAAGGCCGCGCCTTCTTCTTGTGCACGGGCGCCTTACATCCCCGTAAAAACCTGGTGCAGCTGCTGCGGGCCTTCTCCCTGTTCAAAAAACGACAGCAGTCCTCTTTCAAACTCGTGCTGGCAGGACGGATGGCCTGGAAAAATGCGGCCTTCAACACATTGCTGTCCACTTACAAGTACCGCGATGATGTGGTGTTGACCGGATACCTGCCCGATGGTGAGCTGGCCCGGTTGACCGCATCGGCCTATGCCCTGGTGTATCCTTCTCTATTCGAGGGTTTCGGGGTGCCGGTTCTGGAGGCCTTTCGTTGCGAGGTGCCTGTCATTACGGGAAGCGGAACCGCCATGCAGGAGATCGCCGGGGATGCCGCGTTGTTCGCGGCCCCGACCGATCCGGAGGCACTTGCCGATCAGATGATGCGGCTATACACCGACGAATCCCTTTGCAGGCGGCTGGGTCTGGCGGGTCGGGAACGGTCCGCATCCTTCACGTGGGACCGTACCGCCGCACTCCTCTGGGATACGATCACCGCAGCGATGCGGTGACGGCGCCTATCTTTGCGGTCCATTCCTGAAACAGCCTATGAACACATCCTCAATCAGCATCGAAGTGCGGACGGATGAGCAACGCATCCCGGAAGCGATCCAGTGGAGCGCTACGGATACCTCTGCCGAATCCTTCCAGAAGGCTAAGGCCATGATGCTTTCTTTCTGGGATCCAGCAGACAAGGCGGCCTTGCGGATCGATCTGTGGACGAAAGACATGATGGTTGATGAGATGGCGGATTTCTTCTACCAGACACTGATGACTATGGCCGATACGTATGGCCGTGCCACTCAGTATCAGGATCAGGCAGAGGAACTGAAAACCTTTGCCCGTGGATTTTATCAAGCGTTCAGAGAGCGGCAGCTGCGCGAGAACCGTGCGGATGCGCCCCCCGCCTCTGAAAGCTGAACCTCTAATCTAATCACCAAATCAAGGATATGCGTCTTGAACAAACGATCATGGAAGAACTGAAAGGGGCCATGCGCGCCAAGGATGAGGGTGCCCTCCGTGCCTTGCGGGCCGTGAAGGCCGCTATCCTGCTGGCCAAGACCGCTGAGGGCGGCCGGGGTGAGTTGACAGAGGACGACGAGATACGGCTGCTCCAGAAACTGGTCAAGCAGCGCCGGGATTCGCTCGAGATATTCCGGCAACAGCAACGTGAGGACCTGGCCCGGAAAGAGGAGGAGGAGATCGGGGTCATTGAGCGGTTCCTGCCAAAACCCGTTACGGAGGAGGAACTGCGTGTCGTACTGTCCGGGATCATCGCTGAAACCGGCGCCCAAACGCCGGCCGATATGGGCCGGGTCATGGGGCTCGCCAACCAGCGGCTCGCCGGTCGGGCGGACGGAAAGACGATCGCCGCAACGGTCAAGGAGCTGCTGCCGAAGGGATGACAATTTTTTAAGATAACGCGATCCGGTATATCCGGGCAGCTTCCGGAAGCGTTATCAGGCAAATACACCATGTGCTGATCGATCTGCTTTTGGGCATCGCTGTTGTACTGGCGCTTTGGCGCGGGTACCAACGTGGTCTCATCATCGGGATCTTCTCCTTTCTCGCCGTTTTCATCGGGATCGCCGCCGCCCTCCGCTTTTCTGCATTCGTTGCCGGTCGCATCCGCAGTACCGGACGTGTTTCGGAGGAATGGCTGCCCTTGCTGTCCTTCCTGCTGGTTTTTCTCGGGGTCATCGTACTGGTGCATCTTGGGGCCCGTGCGCTGGAGCGAACGGCCGATGCGGTATTCATGGGCGGATTCAACAAGGTCGGTGGCATGCTTTTCTATACCGCGATCACTATCCTGGTGTTCAGCATCCTTCTTTTCTATGCCGAACAGATGCAATGGCTGCGGCCGGAGACCCTTCGGAGTTCGCTCACCTATCCCTATGTACGGCCCTGGGGCCCTGATTCGGTGAATGCCCTGGGTAAACTGATCCCCTTGTTCCGGGATATGTTCGGTGCGTTGCAGGAATTTTTCGCCACGATACCGGGTTCATCCTGATTACCGGCCGGCACGATGGGACGCTGATCCATAATAGCTTATTTCCATTTGATGAACGCGGGTTTGGGGTAAATGAACTAATTTTAGCCCCATCATCGGATCGTTGAATCAGCGCGTTTGCCATGGAGTTTGAGATCAAGCAACAGAATAAGTTCAACTACATCGAGGAAGGTTCCGGCGAACCCCTGGTGCTGCTCCACGGACTGTTCGGCGCCCTCAGCAATTTCAAGGACCTCATCGACTACTTCCGGCATCATAACCGGGTCATCGTACCCATGCTCCCGCTGTTGGAAATGGATATCCTTCATACGTCCGTGGGCGGACTGGCCAAATTCGTACACAAGTTTCTGGAGGCCCGCGATCTCAAGGACGTTCACTTGCTGGGAAATTCGCTTGGAGGCCATGTGGCGCTTGTGCATACGCTCAAGCATCCGGAACGGATCCGATCGCTGATCCTGACTGGCAGTTCCGGACTCTTTGAGAACGGAATGGGAGACAGTTACCCCAAGCGCGGCGACTATGAATACATCCGCAAGAAGACGGAGCTGACCTTCTTTGATCCGGCCATGGCCACAAAGGAGCTCGTGGATGAGGTCTATGCGATCGTGAACAACCGGATGAAAGTGATCAAGATCATCGCCCTGGCCAAAAGTGCCATCCGTAACAATCTGGGCGAGGAGCTGCGCCGGATCCAGCAGCCTACGTTGCTGGTATGGGGCAACAATGACACCATCACGCCTCCGTTCGTTGGCAAAGAGTTCAACCGTCTCATTCCGAACAGTGAACTTCATTTCGTTGACAAATGCGGCCATGCCCCGATGATGGAAGTGCCGCAGGAGTTCAATGCCATTTTGCTGAAATTTCTCAAAAAACTGAATGAGCCTGCAACAGTTGCCTGATCTTTTTTGTCCGTGTTTGCGATCCGCTATCCGGAACCAACAACGCCAAGGCCCATGCTGACAAACACCCTTGTTTCACATTCACTGCCATCCCTGCGGCTGACCGACACGGTCCATCAGGCTCTCGAACGCATGCAGGAGGAACAGGTGGGCCACTTGCCGGTGGTCGACGGGGAGAGCTATGTCGGACTGGTTGCTGCGGAGGAACTGATGCAGGCATCCAATGAGGAACAACCCCTCGCTGAACTGGAAGGCTGCCTGTCACCCATCGCGGTAAAGGAAGAGTCTCATTTCCTGAATGTCCTGCAAGCTGCTGCTGAACATGAACTGAGCGTCATACCAGTCGTGAATGAGGGCCAGCAACTCACCGGTACCGTCACGGCAGACGCCCTGTTGCGGCAGTGTGCCGAATTTCTGGGCCTTCGACAGCCCGGTGCGCTGATCGTCCTGGAGATGCCCGCGAACCAATATGCTTTCAGTGAGGTCAGCAAGCTGGTCGAAACACACAACGCCCAGATCCTGCAGCTCAATACTGCTATTCACCCCGGTTCGGGGCAGCTGGAGGTCACCCTGCGCCTCAATAAGCCGGAGGTCTCCGATATCATCGCTACGTTCCAGCGCTATGCCTATCATGTCAAGTACTATTTCGGGGAGGAACACTACACCAACGAGCTGCAGAGCAACTACGATCACCTGATGCACTACCTGAAGATCTGACGGCGTGCATATGGATCCGTACTTTACCGGCTGCGTTCGTCACATCTTCATCCTGTTCCGCCAACTGGCTATTGCTGCTTTGCTGTCGGTACCGTTCGGAGCGCACAGCCAAGCCGCTGTGGATGCGGACACCACAGCCCCCCGGTATACCGTCGGGCACATCGCCATAACGGGGAATAAGAAAACACAGTCCGTGATCATTCTTCGGGAGCTGTTCTTCAGAGCGGGCGAACGCTACAGCCTCTCAGCACTCGCGGAAAAGATGGAGACTAGCCGACAGCAGTTGATGAACACGGCCCTGTTTCATCAAGTCGTGATCTCGGCGGGACCCTATCAGAGCACGGAGATCGATATCCTTATTGAGGTCAGGGAACGATGGTATCTGTTCCCAGCCCCGTATTTCAGGCCGGTCGACCGCAACCTCAACCAATGGCTGGTGGAGCAGCATGCACGATTGGACCGCGTGAACTACGGGATGAAGGTATCCTACAATAATGCCACAGGTCAAAAGGACAAATTCCGGCTCTGGGGCATCGGCGGCTATACCCGGCAGGTGTCTTTTAGTTACGATCGGCCCTACATCGACCGAAAACTGAAGTGGGGGATGGCCGTTTCCTTCGCACGCGGCAAGAACCGGGAGGTCAATTACAACACGTTTGGTGACAAGCAGGCTTTTGTAAAAACCCCGGACGACTTCATCCGTCGGTTCACCAATCTGCATGTACATTTCAGCTACCGGCCTGCGATACGGACCCGACATCTGTTCGGCATCGGCTTCACCTCCGAGAGCATGGCAGATACGCTAGCCCGACTCAATCCGGACTATTTCGGGAACGGACGGCGCCGGGTCGGTATTCCCAGTTTGTTTTATACGATGCAGTACCATCAGGTCGATTATATCCCGTATCCCACCCG
>JBJOMF010000054.1:0-5535 GCA_046052505.1 Bacteroidota bacterium
TGAAAGTGAACGTTATCATCTGCCGTTCCGTGGATGATCAGGTACTTGCCTTTGATGCGATCAGTGAAGTTCAGGGGCGAATTGTCATCATAACCGCCGGGGTTTTCCTGCGGCGTACGCATGTACCGCTCGGTATAGATGTTGTCATAGAAGCGCCAGGAGGTCACGGGCGCCACGGAGATGGCCGCCGTGAATACATCGCTTCCTTTGCTGATGGCCAGCGCACTCATGAAGCCGCCATAGCTCCAGCCCCAGTGGCCGATCCGGGAGGCGTCTACATAGGGTTGGGCAGCCAGGTATTTTGCCGCATCGATCTGGTCCTCGATCTCCAGCTTTCCCAGTTGCAAATACGTTTTCTTTTTGAATTCCTCGCCCCGGTATCCGGTACCGGTATTATCCACGCTCACTACAATGAAGCCCTTTTGCGCCAGCAGTTGATGCCAGGGGCTGACGGCTCCATAACGGTTTGTCACCTGCTGGGAGCCGGGGCCACCGTAATTGCAGAACAGTACCGGGTATCGTTTTGCGGGGTCAAATCCGGCCGGCTTCAGCATCCACCCGTTGAGTGTATCGCCCTTACTGTTGGGAATGCGAATGAATGCGGCCTTTCCGAAGCCGTATTCCTCCATCTTAGCCCGAAGGCGGGCGCTTTCATTCACCGTCCGAATCAGCCGGGCGCTGAGGCTCTTTTTCTTTTTATCGGTCACGATCTCATGTACAGAGACCACCTGCGGGGTATTGATATCGGATCGGAAGCAATAGAATCGGTTACAACTGTCATTGAGCTCAATTCGGTTCCAGCTTTCGCCCTGAGTAAGCGGGGTGGCCTTGATGCCTCCCAGGTCCGAAACAAAAAGATTGCGATCCATCGGACGGGGCCAGGCCAGTGTGTAAAAGACCCGCTTGTTTGTCTCATCCACGGCATTGACCTCGGCGACATCATAGTTCCCCCTTGTCAGCTGGATCTGTGTCTTTCCGTCCAGGCTGTACAGATAGAGTTGCTTGTATCCATTCATTTCGCTGGAGAACAGCAGGTGTTTGCCGTCTTTGAGGAACCACCAGTCGTCATTGACCTCTACATAATATCTGTTCTTTTCCTCGTACAGCAAACGTGCCGTGCCAGTCGCTGCATCGGTTAGCAGGAGTTTCAGGTGATTCTGGTGGCGGTTCATCCAGAATACCACCAGCTTGCTGTCGTCCTGCGTCCATTTGATCCGCGGAATATAGATGTCGCCCGTATCGTAGGCGGCCTTCACCCGCTGGTGGGTGTTCACATTGTATATATGGATCTCCACGGTAGAGTTGGCGTCACCGGCCTTGGGATATTTGTAGCGATAGTCCTTGTTGTACGCATTGTCATAGAGGGTCATATTGAATTCGCGAACGGCCGACTCGTCGAACCGATAGTAGGCCAGATAATGTCCCTTCGGGCTCCATTCGTAGGCACGCGTGAATTCGAATTCCTCCTCGTAGACCCAGTCACAGTTACCATTGATAATCTGGTTCCATTTTCCATCGTTGGTCACCTTACGGGTGGTTCGCGTGGCCAGGTCGTGCACGACCAGGTCGTTGTTCTCCACAAATGCGATCCGGCTTCCGTCGGGTGAGAACGTCGGGTGCAGCACCTTGGATTCGGATAGGCGGGTCAGTTTTCCGCCTGCGGCCTCATACAGATACAGAAAGGATTTGGAGGAGCGGCGGTAGATCGCTTCGGTCCCTTTTTTCAGCAATGCGATCGCAGGGTTCGAGGGATGGGCGATCACCTCATCGGCCTGGCCAAAGGGCGTTCCGTCGGCCTCCTTTAGTTCGGCCGTACTGATCTCGGCCGGTCGGGTGCCGCCAAAATCGGCCCGTACGGATTCGCCGCGGAACGTGCCTTTCTTGTAAATGTCTTCCAGAGTGATGGACTTCTGCTGGGCCAGACCGATCAGGGGAAGCAGGAGGAGGGACAGGAATGTCGAACGCATGACAACGTTTTTTGGTTGATAAATGTACTCGAATATGGGGATGCCTCCACCACGGAATGAAAAACGGCGCCGGAACGGGGCGCCGTAGCAACCGGAGTTGCGGTCATTTCATTTCGGCCATGTCCGGGATCACTTCCACCCGATAGGCACCGGCATCGAGTTTCTTTTTCGTTTCCGAGAATGCGTTGAGCGTACGTTCGATATCCTCGTCCGTATGAACGGCCGAGGGGATCAGGCGGTAAATGATATGGCCTTTGGGGATGACCGGGTACACTACGATCGAGGCGAAGATGCCGTAATGTTCACGCAGGTCCATCACCATGGCCGTCGCTTCGGGCACGTCCCCTTTCATATATACGGGTGTCACCACGGAGTCGGTCTTGCCGATGTCGAAACCGCGGGCTTTAAGGCCTTCCTGGAGTTTGCGGGCGTTGCTCCAGAGCTTTTCCTTGTATTCGGGATGGTTGCGTAAGAGTTCCAGGCGCTTAAGGTTGCCTACCACCAGGGGCATGGGGAGGCTCTTTGCGAAGATCTGTGACCGGATATTATACCGTATGTAATCGATGATCTTGCGGTCGCCGGCGATGAACGCACCGATCGATGCCATCGATTTGGCGAAGGTCGAGAAGTACAGATCGATCTGGTCCTGACAACCCTGCTCTTCTCCGGCCCCGGCACCGGTTTTGCCCAATGTGCCGAACCCGTGTGCATCATCCACGAGAAGGCGGAATGAATACCGTTGCTTGAGCGCGGCGATCTCTTTTACGCGCCCCTGGTCGCCCGCCATACCGAATACCCCTTCCGTGATCACCAGGATACCTCCGGCCTTTTGCTTCTCAATCAGGGCGGTGGCACGCTGCAGTTGCTTTTCGCAGTCATCTACGTCGTTGTGCTTGAAAACATAGCGATGGCCCGGATGCAGGCGTACCCCATCGATGATGCAGGCATGGCTTTCCGCATCGTACACGATCACGTCGTGGCGGCTGCAAAGCACATCGATCACGCTTACCATGCCCTGATATCCATAGTTCAGCAGGGCCGCATCCTCTTTGTGTACAAAGGTGGCCAGCTCGGATTCCAGCCGCTCGTGCAGGTTGCTGTTGCCGCTCATCATCCGGGCGCCCATAGGGTAAGCCAGTCCGTAGTCACGGGCACCGTCCGCATCCGCCTTGCGGACTTCGGGGTGATTGGCCAGACCCAGGTAGTTATTCAGGCTCCAAACGATGACATCCTTGCCGCGGAATTTCATGCGGCTGCTGATATCCCCCTCCAGTTTGGGGAAGGCGAAATAGCCATGTGCACGTTCACGGTATTGTCCGATCGGACCGTAGTTCTTCAATAAGCGCTCAAAAATGTCTGCCATGTTACGGGGTTGATATTTTTGAAGGGACGTTTTATTGGATAAGGTGCAAAGGTAAGACTTTCAGGCGTTTAAACGTCATTTTGTCCATGCTTTGTGCGTGTTTGATCCTCAAAAGTTTAACCGGTTCAGAATCCTTTTTTTGAGGGGACTTCATTTCCGCGGGGCTGCTTGACATAGTTGTCCAGCCAGGCCAGTTGTTCCTGCAGCAGGTGCAGCAGATTTTCCCGGCCCTGATAGCCGTGGCTTTCGTAGGGAAGGCTCAGGAATTTGACGGTGCCGCCATGACCCTTGATGGCATTGAACATGCGTTCGCTTTGTACGGGGAACGTGCCCGGGTTATTGTCCAGCTCCCCATGTACCAATAGCAGCGGGGCTTTGATCTTGTCCGCATACGAAAAGGGGCTCATGCGATGGTAGAGGTCGGGATCTTGCCAGTAGGTGCGGTCCTCATTCTGGAATCCGAAGGGGGTGAGGGTGCGGTTATAGGCACCGCTGCGGGCGATACCGGCCCGGAACAGCTTGGTGTGGGCGAGCAGGTTGGCGGTCATGAAGGCCCCATAGCTGTGTCCAGCTACGGCCACGCGGTCCGGGTCGCCCACGCCCAATGAATCGAGGGCATGGATGGCGGCCTCGGCATTCATGGTGAGCTGTTCGATGAAATTATCGTTGGGTCGTTTGTCCTTGTTCCCCGCCACGATCGGCATTTCGGCATTGTTCAGAATGGCATAGCCTTGTGTGACGTACATCACGGGCGATCCGCCGCTGATAAGGGTGAACCGGTGCTCGCTGCCGCGGATCTGTGCCGCGTCGGCCGCGGAATTGTATTCGGCCGGATAGGCCCAGATGAGCACCGGCAGTTTTCCGTCCCGGTCCTTATTATAGCCTTTGGGCAGGTACAGGTCTCCGGTAAGATCTACCCCGTCGGCGCGTTTGTAGCGGATCTTTTCCTTGATCACGCCGTCCATCTGCGGGTATGGATTGGCAAAGAAGGTGAGTTGTCGGTCAGCGATCCGCCGCTTCAGGTCCTTGAGCCAGTAATTAGGCATTTCTTTCTCTGTTTCCCGGCGCGTCACCAGGGAGAGCGATTCCGGATCGAGCAGCCGAATGACGGTCTCGAAGGATCCCGCCGGGCAGCGCCATAGGGTATCGGCCTTCTTACTGTGCACATCGAACTGCAGCAGGAAGGGACGATCGCCCTGCGGGGAACTGCCTCTCGTGTTGTTGAAGAAGATCTTGGTTCCCTTGTCAGTGGTGAGGAGCACGTACCGGCCGTATTGATTGGGAGCGGTAACAGGGTTGCCGGGGTTGCCATAGGCATCAGTGGTATTACGGGCCATCAATTTTTCCAGGTCTTCCGTGACCGGATTGTATCGGTCAATTTGGACCAGCTGCTTGCCCGTGAGTCCTTCGGTCACCAGGGCGAGTTCGCTGTTCCCCCATGTGATGCTGCGGTATCGCAGCCGCGTACGGAAGAGGAGTTGCGGGTCACCCGTGAAGGGTGCGGCGAGGGCATACACGGCATCCCGGTACTCGACCTGTTTTTTGATCTGACCGCTGTCCTGGGGCATGCACCATACGATCGTGGCGGCCTCATCCTCGCGCCATTCGAACCCCCTGGGTACATACTGAACATTGTCGTTGCCGCTGGGGGCCGTTTCGGTCGAGGGCAGGTCCGCCATCCGCTTGATCGTTTTTCCCTTCAGGTCGGTGATGACCACTTCCGCCGGGAATCCGCCGGCCGGAACGAGATAGGAAAAGGGCGGATGGATCCGTCGCTGCAACAGGTAGTTCTTATCGGGTGAGGGACTGATGCTTTCGTGGATTGCGGGCGAGCCGATGGGCGTTTCCACGCCGTTGCGGTTCATCATGAGCTGCGCTGTTGCAAAAAAGGCGAAGAGCTCCTCGTCGTGGCGGTTGCGTATCAAGTCCTGGTAGGTCCAGCTGGGCGCGGCCTTGCCTTCGTTCTCCTGCACGGTGGGCCCTTTGGGCATGGATGGTTTTGGAGGTGCCGCCGATGCAGGTTTCACGATCGCACGGTAGAGTATCGTCCGGTCGTCGTACCAAACCGGCCCGCCCAAAACCGTATTCAGCGGGGTGCGGTTCACTCTCACCGCCTTTCGGGTGATGATATCGATGATATAAAGGTCGACACGTCCGCCTCCGGTATGGGTGAAAGCGACCCGTTTGTTGTCGGGGCTCCATGAC
>JBJOMF010000055.1:0-7417 GCA_046052505.1 Bacteroidota bacterium
CAATCTTAATTTGTACCCCATCTGTACCCCGAAAATGTAGCTTGCTGAAATTCAAAGCGAAATACTTTCTGTATCGGAAAGAGATTTCTATCAGCCCATTTATTTTCATTCAATAGGCAAAGGGTGCCTTTTTTTTAACACGCATCAGACTGGCGGTCAAACCGATCAGCCAACTGTACGTAATCAAGCTTCCGTTCGCGGAGTTTTTGCTCGGATCGAACGCAGCAGGGTCGTGATCAGGACGGCATAGGCGCTCAGGATCGCAAGCTGCATTTCTGCTGACAACGCTCGAAACAGGTAGCCTAACAGCAAGAAGGTTCCGTGAATGCTGCAAATGGTCCAGGTGGCAACTTCGTGGGAGTATCCCTTGTTGGTAAGCAGGTGATGGATGTGCGTTTTGTCGGCCAGGAACGGGGAACGGCCATTCCGAATCCGCTGAAGGAACACCCGCAGGGTATCGAATACAGGAAGCCAGACGATGGTCAGGGCGAACATCGCTCCGTGCGGAACGGGTGGGAAAAAGGCAACGGCATTTAGCATCATGAACCGGATGCAAAGCACTGCGATCACAAAGCCCAGGACCAGGGATCCCGTATCTCCCATGAAGATGCGGGCCGGGTTGAGGTTGAAATACAAAAAGCCCAGCAGGGCGCCGGCTAGGGAAAAGGCGATCACGCTACCCGGACCATCGCCGCATCGGGCAAGGAAGATACCGAGGGTGAGCAGGCTCATGAATCCCATGCCACCGGCCAGCCCGTCTATCCCATCGATGAGATTGAAGGCATTGGTGATCCCGGTGATGGTGATGATCGTACTGATGTACTGCAGCGGTACCGGAAGCTCCCCGATGCCAAAGATCCCGCCTGCGCTGACGATCCGCACGCCAGAGAAGGCGATCGCTGCCGACAGACCGATCTGTATCGCAAATTTATAGCGGGCCGGAAGATCCCTTAGGTCGTCATATATGCCCAGGCAAAGCAAGATCAGAACGCTTAAAATGAAAAGTACCTGTTTCGGGAATTCGGCCAGCGGAAGCCACAGCAGGATGCTGGTGAGCAGGCCGGCCACAACGGCCACTCCCCCGAAGGTGGGAATGGGAATACGGTGTTCTTTTCGGTCGCTCGGCAGGTCATAGGCCCGGTGCCTTTTGATAAAACGGATCAGCGGGGGCATGCAGAGCAGGGTCACGATAAATGCTGTCATTAAACTGAACAGGGCCGCTTTGTTCAGGCGGAGAAATAGTTCAAGTTGATAGAAGAAATCGTTCATGAAGCGACCCCGTTGGTCTGACCGAATCTAATCTTATTTTCCCTGACCGTCAAACCCGTCCTTCCGCTTTCACTGACCCGGAGAACGGACTCTTGATTCTTGCCATCTTATCGGGATATTTGCCACCGCGGTATGCGCAACCGGCCGCTGATACCAACCATGCCTGTCACCATTCTTTTGTTCTGGATCTCACTGGGGTTGCTTGCCTATACCTATGCGGGCTACGGATCGCTGGTATACCTGCTCCGACTTTTTGGTGTGCGGCAGCGGCGGCCCGCCCGGCTGACCGATCCGGATCACCCCGAAATCACCCTGATCGTTGCAGCCTATAACGAGGCTCCGGTACTGGAGCAGAAGATCCGAAACAGCAGGGAGCTCGACTATCCTCCCGGAAAGCTCCGGTTTCTTTTCATCACCGATGGTTCCGATGACGGCTCCGAGCACATGTTCAGTGCCTATCCGGATATCCTTCACCTTCACGATCCGGTCCGCAACGGCAAGTATGCGGCTTTGAAACGGGCGATGCGCTGTGTGGAAACACCGGTCGCCGTGTTCACCGATGCCGATACCCTGCTGAATCCGGGCGCACTCCGGCGACTGGCGGTGCATTTTCAGGATCCCAGGGTTGGAGGAGTCGCCGGGGAAAAGAAGGTCCTGCACAGTAGTGGTCGCCGGTCCGCAATGGGTACCGGTGAGGGACTTTACTGGCGATACGAATCCTTTCACAAGCGGATGGATGCGGTCCTCGGTACGGTCATAGGGGCCTCGGGAGAACTCTTTGCCATACGGAGCGATCTGTTCCGGGAGCGGTCGGTACCGGTTCTGCTAGACGATCTCGTAATCACCATGGACATCCGCCTTCAGGGATACCGGATCCGGTATGAGGCCGACGCCTATGCGACGGAACGGCCCTCTGCCTCGCTTCGCGAGGAACGCAAGCGAAAAGTCCGTATCGCGGCAGGCAGCTGGCAGTCGATCGGGTTGCTTCGACAGGCATTGAACCCCTTTCGGTATCCGCTCTTGTTCTTCCAATACCTCTCCCGTCGTCTCCTTCGATGGATTTTTTGCCCGCCGGCCCTGCTGCTGCTATTCCTAGCGAATGCGTGGATCTTTTGGAAGGGGGCCTCTTCGGCTGTCTATCCTGTCTTTTTCGTTCTTCAGTGTCTTTTTTATTTTCTGGCCCTCCTGGGCTGGTACCGGGCCGCCGACGGCAAGCGAGGCGGCTGGCTGACCGTTCCGTTCTATTTTGTCTTCATGCATTATTGCCAGGTCAGGGGGTTGTACCGGTATCTCAGGGGAGGGCAATCGGTACGCTGGGAGCGGTCTCTCCGGGAGCAGCCGCTCTGATGCCGGCATCCGATCCAGCAGATTGCATCCTATTTTTGTGAAAACCCTGCGCATCACTGCTACACCCGGCATATTGTCCAGCCCGATCGAGTACCTCAAGGGGGTGGGACCCCTCCGTGCCGATCTGCTGAAAAAAGAACTGCAGATCGTTACATTCGGCGATTTGCTGCTGCATTATCCGCACCGGCATATCGACCGTACGCAGATCAGCCGCATTGCCGATCTGCACCCGGAAACCGACTTCGCGCAGGTCAGTGGCACCCTCCGTAGCTTCGAGATCACCGGGCAGCGCGCCTCCCGAAGGCTCGTAGCCGAACTGGAGGATGACTCCGGTACCATTGAACTGGTCTGGTTCCAGGGAACCGGGTGGGTTCAGAAGTTGCTGGTGACGGGACAGCCTTATCTGGTATACGGTCGGGTCGGGTTTTACAATGGCCGCCCACAGATCGTTCATCCTGAATTCGAGAAACGGGTCACGGAGCAGGCAGGAGCGAAACAGTTCCTGGAACCGGTATATCCTACCACGGAAAAATTAAAGGCCAAGGGGCTGGGAGGTCGACAGCTGGGGAAGCTCACCGGCAGCTTGCTGGCCCAGTTGGCCGAACGGGATGTGCCAGAGATACTCCCCGCCCGGCTGCTGACCGACCTGCGGCTGATCGGGCGGTATGCAGCCCTCACACAGATCCATTTTCCCTCCCATCGTACTGCCTGGGATGAGGCCGTGAAACGCTTGAAATTTGAGGAGCTCTTTCTTGCACAACTTCGTTTGTGCCTGCTGCGTTCCGGACGCCAACGGCATTCGAAAGGAGTGATCTTCGATACGGTCGGCACATTTTTCAACCGATTTTATTCCGATCGGCTTCCCTTTGCACTAACTGGCGCACAGAAGCGGGTGATCCGCGAGATCCGTGCCGATACCGCCCGGGGTCATCAGATGAACCGCTTGTTGCAGGGGGATGTGGGGAGCGGTAAGACGATCGTCGCGTTACTCATTATGCTGCTCGCTGCGGACAATGGGTTTCAGTCCTGCCTGATGGCACCCACCGAGATCCTGGCGCGCCAGCATTATGAGAATATCCGGCGCCTGCTCGGTCCGCTCGATATCGGGCTGGCATTGCTCACCGGTTCTACCAAAGGCACTGAGCGTAAGAAGATCCTGGCAGGGGTGGCCGAGGGCACTATCCACCTGCTGGTGGGCACCCATGCTGTCATCGAGGACCCAGTGACTTTCCAGCGGCTCGGACTGGTCATCATCGATGAGCAGCATCGTTTCGGTGTGGCACAGCGGGCTCGACTGCTCGAAAAGGCGGTCCTTCCGCCCCATGTGCTGGTGATGACCGCCACGCCCATTCCCCGTACGCTGGCGATGACGGCCTACGGCGATCTGGACTATAGTGTCATCGATGAGCTTCCACCCGGAAGGCAGCCGATCACCACGGTACACAGGTACGATGCACAACGCAGCAGGGTCATGGAGTTCCTACGCACGGAGATCGACAAGGGACGGCAGGCCTATGTCATCTTTCCGCTGATCGAGGAGAGTGAGAAAATGGATTACGAGAATCTGATGCGGGGTTATGAGGAGGTCAAATCCTTTTTTCCGGAGCCGCGGTACTGGATCAGTATGGTGCATGGGCGCCAACCGGCAGCCCAAAAGGAGGAGAACATGCGTCGGTTCGTGACGCATGATACGCAGATCATGGTATCCACGACCGTGATCGAAGTGGGCGTCGATGTGCCCAACGCCAGTGTCATGGTCATCGAGAGCGCGGAGAAATTCGGGCTCTCCCAGCTGCACCAGCTCCGGGGCCGGGTAGGACGCGGGGCTGAAAAAAGCTATTGTATCCTCATGACCGGACCCAAACTTGGAACGGAGGCCCGGGAGCGGATCCAGGTGATGATCCGCACTCAAAATGGGTTCGAGATCGCCGAAAAAGACCTGGAACTGCGCGGGCCAGGTGAGATCGAGGGGACGCGTCAGAGCGGCGCGTTAAACTTTCGGCTGGCGCACCTGGTCCAAGACCGTGGGCTGCTCGAAGAGGCCCGACACCTCGCCGCCCGGTGCGTCGAGGAAGACCCGGAACTGCGTTCGCCTGCATATGCGCCGTTGCGTAACTGGCTACAAACCCAGCGTTCCGGTGTGGTCTGGAGCCGTATAGCCTGAATCCCTGCAGCGCCCGGGTCCGTAAACCGTAATATGACAGAAATTTTACCTGGAAGGGCGAATCTTAACAGAAGATTTCAAACTGCCGCCCTGCTTTTTGGTTATCTTACTGAAGCAAAGCCCTGCATGCTGAAACGGTTCGTTCTTAGCTGTTTTATCCTCTCCGTATCCCTGATGGTCTACTCCCAGGGCAGCATCGATTTCGTGGAGAATAAAGGGCAGTGGGACCCCAGGGTCCGCTTCAAGGGAACCGTGAGCAACGGCGATCTCTTTATTCGTGAAAGCGGGGTTACCATGGTACAATATCACCCGGGGGATGTTGCCGATGTCATGCGGCTGCTGCACGACCGTGCACCCGGTATTCCTGAAGAGCGATTCCTCGTGCGTACCCATGCTTTTCATGTCGATTTCGTAGGGGCCGCAACGAACAGCCGTGTTGTCCCTGAGAAACCCGTGGCCACGATCAATAATTACTTTTCGGGTTCTGATCCCGCACGCTGGGCCGGGGGCTGCAGGACCTTTCAGGCCGTCACGTTGCAAAATGTATATCCCAATATCGACGTACGGTATTACACCGAGAATGGTTTTCTCAAGTATGATATCCTGGTCCGACCCGGAGGAAAGGTTTCCGATATCGCGTTGCGATATGACGGGGTGGACCGCCTCCAGGTCCGTAACAAGGAACTGCTCATTTCTACCTCAGTGGGGGAGCTCAGGGAGTCTTCTCCCTATACATTCCAGGCAACGCAGCAGGGACGGCAGGAAGTCGGTTGCCGATACGAGATACAGGACAATACCCTGCGGTTCTCGGTCCGTAACTACGACCCCGGCCAAACCCTGGTGATCGATCCTCAGGTCATTTTCTGTTCCTTCTCCGGCAGTACGGCCGACAACTGGGGATTCACCGCCACGTATGGTCCCGACGGGGCCATGTACGGCGGCGGGATCGTACACAATACCGGATTCCCTGTGTCCACCGGGGCCTTTCAGACCAGCTTTACCGGCGGCAGTTTTGACATGGGCATCATCAAGCTTTCTGCAGGAGGTGCCGCCCGTATCTATGCAACCTATATCGGAGGTGCTTCCACTGAGCAGCCGCACAGCCTGATCGTGGACGGAGCCGGAAACCTGGTCATTGCAGGCCGTACCAACTCACCCCTCGTCGGAGCAGGGGCCTATCCGGTCACAGGAGGTGCCGCGGGGCTGATCGGCCCTTGTGGGGATTTTGATATCGTGGTTACGAAGCTGAATGCCTCCGGCTCGGCACTCCTCGGCTCCAAACGAATCGGGGGAGCCTTGTCCGACGGCGTAAATATCTCCCCGACCCGGACCCTCAACTCTCTCCAGCAGAACTATGGGGATGACGGCAGGAGTGAGGTGATACTCGATGCATCGGGTAACGTCTATATCGCTTCCTGTACCCAGTCTACCGGCAGCAATCCCGCCATCGGATTTCCCATCCGGGGTACGGTCTTTCAGCCGGTGGGTGGCGGTGCCCAAGACGGGGTCCTCATCAAGCTCAGTCCCGATCTGGGCACCGTGCTGTTCTCCAGTTTTCTGGGCGGCGACCTGAACGATGCCGCCTACGTGCTTTCCCTGGCCCCTAACGGGAACATCTATGTGGCCGGCGGTACGGAAAGTGACGGCCCGACCTTTCCGGGCAACGAGTCCGGTACCATCGGCGCCGTAAACAACGGGAGCATCGACGGGTTCGTCAGTATCGTCACCAATGACGGCTCCAGCATCGTCCGGTCCACCTTTATCGGTACACCGGGTAGGGACCAGGTGTTCGGTATCCAATTTGACTCGAGAGGATTTCCCTATATCACCGGACAGACCACCGGCAGCTGGCAGGTGATCAATGCTGCCTACAGCAATGCGGGAGGCAAGCAATTCATCAGCAAGCTGCAGCCCAACCTCTCGGCATATGTTTACTCCACCTGTTTCGGCACGGCCTCTTCCACGCCGAATATTTCCATCACCGCCTTCCTGGTTGACCGTTGTGAAAATGTCTATGTATCAGGATGGGGCGGCTTTTACGGAACGAATAACATCTATGGAAGCGCCGGCACGACAGGATTGCCCATCACGACCAATGCGATCAAGTCCACTACGGACGGAAAGGACTTTTATTTTTTCGTACTCAACCGGGACGCCACCTCCCAGCTCTTCGGCAGTTTCTTCGGCGAGTTCAACCGGGCCGGAGCCGGGTGTGACCATGTCGACGGAGGGACCAGCCGCTTTGACAGAAATGGTGTTATTTACCAGGCGATGTGTGCCAACTGTAATCTCGATCCCAACGGCCGTCCCATCTTCCCCACGACGGTGGGTGCCTGGGCCACGACCAATACCGCCTCAGGGGCCGGCTGCAACCTGGCCATGCTGAAATTCGACCTTCAGCTTTCGGGGGTGGACGGTGAGATCCGGTCTCAGATCGGAGGCGTACCTGACACGGGCGGATGCGCCCCGCTTCGGGTGGACTTCATCGATTCCATCGGCAATGCCCAGACATACGAGTGGTATTTCAACTACGTACCCGGAAACCCGCCGGACCTTACCACCAACACACCGAATGCCAGTTTTACGTTCAATACTGTGGGCCTATACCGGGTCATGCTGGTCGCGGTCGATCCTTCC
>JBJOMF010000056.1:0-5012 GCA_046052505.1 Bacteroidota bacterium
GATGAGATCGCTGCCATCCGGGAAGCCTGCGGCCATGCCCGGCTCAAGGTCATCCTGGAAACCGGAGAGTTGGGCAGTTACGATCAAGTCCGTCGTGCCAGCGACATCGCTATGCATGCCGGGGCCGACTTCATCAAGACCTCCACCGGCAAGATCCAGCCGGCGGCGACCCTGCCCGTGACATTGGTGATGCTGGAGGCCATCCGGGACCATTACTACGCGACCGGACGGATGGTGGGGATGAAACCGGCAGGGGGCATCTCAAAATCGAAACTTGCCTTGCATTATCTCGTCATGGTGAACGAAGTGTTGGGAGCGGCCTGGCTGAACAACGAATGGTTCCGCTTCGGAGCCAGCAGCCTCGCCAATGATGTACTGATGCAGCTCGTAAAGGAACAAACCGGCCAGTACCAGGCGGCCAACTATTTCAGCGTGGATTGAGTAGGCACCTCCATTTTATTAAAAACATCCTATGCCTGTCACGAAAAAGAAATCGACCCGAAAGCCGCGAATGGCGCGACTGAAACTGGATACCTCCTGGAACTACGACCCGGCACCGGAAAGCCGGTCGGTCGCCTCCTTGAAAAAGCAGTACGACCTGTTCATCAATGGCCGCTGGGTAGCGCCAGCATCGGGGCGCTATTTCGATACGATCAATCCGGCAACGGAAGAGACACTGGCCTCCATCGCGGAGGCTGGCGATGCCGACGTGCAGCAGGCCGTGCGGGCGGCCCGAAAAGCCCATGAGACGGTTTGGGGGAAAATGCCGCCCAAAGAACGGGCCAAGTACCTGTTCCGCATCGCCCGGATGGTGCAGGAGAAGGCCCGTGAACTGGCTGTGGTCGAAACGATCGACGGTGGAAAACCGATCCGCGAAAGCCGGGACTTCGACATCCCCACGGCTGCCAATCATTTTTTCTACTACGCCGGCTGGGCAGACAAACTGGAATATGCCTTCCCGAACCAAAAGACGCAGCCCCTGGGGGTGGCCGGGCAGATCATCCCCTGGAACTTTCCCCTGCTTATGGCCGCCTGGAAGATCGCCCCGGCCCTGGCTACCGGAAATACCGTAGTGCTGAAGCCTGCGGAGACCACGCCGCTGACGGCACTGAAGCTGGCTGAAATCATCCAGGAGGCCGATCTCCCTCCGGGAGTAGTGAACATCGTTACCGGTGCGGGAAAGACCGGGGCGGCCCTGGTGAACCACCCCCACATCGATAAGATCGCTTTTACCGGCTCCACCGAAGTGGGGAAGGTCATCCAGCGCGCCGTGGCAGGGACGAACAAAAAAGTGACGCTGGAGCTGGGCGGTAAAGCGGCCAATATCATCTTCGACGATGCCCCGATCGATCAGGCCGTGGAAGGTGTGATCAACGGGATATTCTTCAACCAGGGTCATGTTTGCTGTGCAGGCTCACGGCTTTATGTCCAGGAGTCAGTCGCCAAGATCGTGATCCGGAAACTGAAGGACCGATTGGAGACGCTGATCTTGGGCGATCCCCTTGACAAGAATACCGATATCGGAGCGATCAATTCCCGGCAGCAATTGAACACGATCCTCCAGTATATCCAGATCGGAAAAAACGAGGGCGCCGATCTGTACGAAAGCCGCTGCGCCCTTCCGGGAAAGGGTTTCTTCTGCCGGCCCACGCTGTTCACGAATGTGGCGCAAAGCAGCCGCATCGCTCAGGAGGAGATCTTTGGCCCGGTACTGGCCATCCTCACCTTTCGCACCGATGATGAAGTGATCGAGAAAGCCAATAACAGTCCCTACGGACTGAGCGCCGGCGTTTGGACCGACAAGGGATCCAAGATCTTCAACATGACCCGGCGGCTGCGAGCCGGTGTGGTCTGGGCCAATACCTTCAACAAATTCGATCCCGGTTCGCCGTTTGGGGGGTATAAAGAAAGTGGGTTTGGGCGAGAAGGAGGCGTACACGGGTTGTTGCCTTACGTAAAACTCGTTTAAGGGTTTAAGAGTTTAAAAGTTTAAAAGTTCGCAGACCCTGAGTTAATTCAAACAACTCGCCAAGGCAAGCATTAAAAGATTTGAAGATATTGAAGCGTGGAAACTGGCCCGAGAATTATGCCGGGTACCGGGGGAGATCATTGAAAATGGAAAATTCAAGAATAGCTTCAAGCTCATCAGCCAGGTGGAAGCCTCACCAAGCTCCATCATGGATAATATTGGCAGAAGGATTTGAAAGAGGGAGCAAGGGTGAGTTTATTCAGTTTCTGGGATTTTCAAAAGGGCCCTGTGGCGAATTCCGTTCACAGCTTTACAGGGCTTTGGACCGAAACTATCTCGATCAAGGCCAGTTTGACCAACTGTATTCCCTGGCCGTTCGCATCAGCGCCATGAATCAGAAACTAATTGCCTATTTAATCAAATCCGATATCAAAGGTGTACGAAATAAAAAGGAAACTTCATACAGAGGTGACAACCCTTAAACGACTTAAACCTTTAAACGATTTAAACGATTCCATATGTCGCGTCTCAACGTTCTAAAAACATACAAACTCTACATCGGCGGACAATTCCCGCGAACGGAATCCGGTCGCTATTACAGCCCGGTGAACCGTGCGGGCAAGCCGTTGGCCAATGTATGCCTGAGTTCACGCAAGGACCTGCGGGATGCCGTGGTGGCTGCACGAGGTGCCGTTGCCGGATGGAGCGGACGTTCGGCCTTCAACCGCGGACAGATCCTGTATCGGATCGCCGAAATGCTGGAAGGGCGGAAAGCACAGTTCATCGAGGAACTGATGCAGCAGGATATGACACGGGCCGCTGCACAAAAAGAGGTGATCCTCTCCGTAGAACGTCTGATACATTATGCGGGTTGGTGCGACAAATACCAACAGCTTTTCAGTACGGTGAATCCGGTAGCATCCCCGCATTTCAACTTCTCCACTCCCGAACCGATGGGGGTGGTCGGGATCCTGGCACCCCAGGGAGATGGCCTGCTCGGGCTGATATCCCTGCTGGCCCCGGTCATCACCGGAGGTAACACCTGTGTGGTAGTGGCATCCGAAAAAAAACCGCTTTGCGCCATCACGTTTGCGGAAGTGCTGCACACCTCCGACCTGCCCGCCGGGGTGGTGAACATCCTGACGGGGAAGCCCTCGGAACTTGCTCCCTGGATGGCCGGACACATGGACGTGAACGCACTGATCGGCACAGAGCCGGATACCGCCCAACAAGCCCGGATCCGCGAGGCGGCGGCGGCAAACCTGAAACGGGTTTTCTTCTATGATATGGAAGACTGGTATGGAAACAAGGGACAGTCGCCCTACTACATCCTTGACTGTCAGGAGATCAAAACCACCTGGCATCCTATCGAATCGATTGCCGGCTCGGGAGCCGGCTACTGAGAGGTCGCATAAAGCAACTGTTAATTCGATGACGGATACGGCCATGTACGCACAAAGAGCGTAATTTTAGTCATGCAATTTCCGCGACTCTCATCCGGTCTTTTGATCATAATACTTTTTAGCACAGGCTATTGCCAGGCGCAGCAGGACAGCCTGTTCACCCGGGTTGCGGACTCCAATACCGTCATCGTCAACAGTGACCCCCGGCTGGCATTGCTCGTAAAAAAGCACACGGCGGTGAACGAGGTACTCAGCCGGGACGCCCGTCGTACCGACAAAGGATTCCGCCTGATGATCCTGAGCACCACGAGCCGCGACGAGGCCATGGCTGCAAAGACCAAAGTATACAGTCACTTCCCCGAACTGAAGGCCTATCTCTGGTACCAGTCGCCCTACTTCCGGTTGAAAGCCGGCAACTTCAAGGAGCGGAAAGACGCCGAGGATTATCAGCGCCGCCTGAACGCCCTTTTCCCGAAAGGGGTTTTTATCATGAATGATGTCATTGAAGTGAAACCGACCAAGTCCTCCGAGGCAGAAGACCTATACCCCCGTCCCTGAGAACCTGCCTAAGGACCGTTTCACGTACTTTTGCCGGATGCTGGAGAAAATCAAAGAACTGGCAGCACGGTGGGCCCCCGAATGCGTTGAGATCAGAAGGTACCTGCATGCCCATCCTGAACTCAGCTACCAGGAATTTGAAACTTCGCGCTTTGTACAGGAACGCCTCACCCAGTTGGGTATACCGTTCCAGGTTATGGCCACTACCGGCGTGGTGGGAATCATCAAAGGGAAAAATCCGGAGAGCCGCGTAATGGCCCTGCGCGCCGATATGGACGCACTGCCGATCCAGGAGGAAAACGACATCGACTATAAATCAAAGAATCCCGGGGTGATGCACGCGTGCGGCCACGATGTGCACACCACCTGTCTGCTCGGAGCCGCCAAAATCCTGCAGCACTTGAAGGACGAATGGGAGGGAACGGTGAAACTCATCTTCCAGCCCGGGGAGGAAAAGAACCCGGGCGGTGCCTCGTTCATGATCCGCGACGGTGTGCTAAACAACCCGGCTCCGGAAGGGATCCTGGCCCTGCATGTACATACGGGTATGGAGGCAGGTCGGCTCAGCTTCCGCAGCGGTCAGGTTATGGCCAGCGCCGATGAAATCTACATCACGGTAAAAGGTAAAGGAGGTCATGCGGCCTCACCGCACCTGACCATCGATCCCATCCTGATCAGCTCGCACCTGATCATCGCTCTCCAGCATCTTATCAGCCGTCGAAACGATCCGTTCAATCCGACGGTGCTTTCGATCGCAGCGATCAACGGAGGCACCACCACTAATGTGATACCGGATGAGGTGAAACTGATGGGGACCTTCCGGGCCATGAACGAGGCCTGGCGTTTTGCGGCCCATGAACAGATCCGCCAACTCACCCAAAAGCTGGCGGAGTCCATGGGCGGTACGTCGGAGCTCCACATCGATGTCGGATACCCGTCGGTCATCAACCATGAGGGCCTCACAACGGCTGCCCGCTCTGCCGCCGAAGCCTATATCGGAACGGAAAAAGTCAGCGAGACCGAACTCCGGATGGGCGCAGAGGATTTTGGATACTATGCCCAACAGATCCCGGCCTGCTTCT
>JBJOMF010000057.1:0-6550 GCA_046052505.1 Bacteroidota bacterium
CTCGCTACTGAAGACCGGCATATCCGGAAACATCCGATATGCCAGATCAAAATCCTTCTCTTCGCTCCCGCTATCGAGTCCGATCGCCGCCCCGTCGAGGGTACCGGCCTCCAGCATGTACGGCGTAGGACCATCGGCGGTGAAGAAGGGAACCGTAATACCTTGTCGTTTCCATGCCACACGGAGCGCTTCGAGATAGCCACGGTCATTCCCGTAGCTGCCATACTCGTTCTCTATTTGCACCATCAGGATGGGGCCGCCGCGGTCACATTGCAGGTTGCGGATCTCGGCAGACAGCTTTTCGATATATCGGTTGGCAGCGTTCATGAACCGAGGGTCGCGGCAGCGGACCCGAATATCGGGCACCTGCAACAGGTAGGGCGGGATGCCGCCAAAATCCCACTCAGCACAGACATAGGGCCCGGGTCGCAGCAAGACCCACATGCCTTCCGCCTGGCAGATACGTATGAAGTCGGCCACATCACGATTCTCCGACCGGAAATCGAACACCCCCGGACGCAGCTCGTGGTAATTCCAAAAGATATAGGCCGCAATGGTATTGCAGCCCATGGCCTTTGCCATCCGGATACGGTGGCGCCAATACGCCCGGGGAATACGGGCTGGGTGCATCTCGCCGCTGATCAGGCGAAGGGGCTTGCCATCCAATAAAAATTCTTTTTTCCCCAGTGTGAAGCGGTGCCGCACCTGGGCCGGTACCGGCAGCGTGATGCAAAGCAAACTCATGAATAGGGCGAAGCGGAGCATGTCCGAAATTACTCCGGTAATCCCAATGTAAAAAGTGCGGCCTTCGGCTACCGACCGATGGGTTTGAACTACCTTTGCAAAATGATCACAGGCTCAGCCTGGCCGATCGGCAAAAAATTACCGTTATGGACTATCGCATCGAGAAAGACACTATGGGCGAAGTGAAGGTTCCGGCAGATGCCTACTTTGGCGCACAGACCCAGCGCAGCATCGATAATTTCAGGATCGCGCAGGATATCAACCGCATGCCCCGGGAGATCATCCGGGCCTTTGCCTACCTGAAAAAAGCAGCTGCGATCACCAATTACGAGGCCGGCGTATTGCCAAAGAACAAGTGCATGATGATCGGCCGTGTCTGCGATGAGATCCTAAAGGGCAAGCTGGATGATGCCTTCCCCCTGGTCGTGTGGCAGACCGGCAGTGGAACCCAGAGCAATATGAATGTGAATGAGGTGATCGCCTATCGGGGTCATGTGCTGCGAGGCGGAAAGCTGACCGACAAAGACAAATTTCTTCACCCGAACGATGATGTCAATAAGTCGCAGTCATCGAACGACACCTTTCCCACGGCGATGCACATTGCAGCCTATAAGATCCTCGTGGAGCAGACCCTTCCGGGCATCCAGAAGCTCCGGGATACGCTAGCCCGGAAAAGCCGGCAGTACATGAAGCTGGTCAAGATCGGACGAACGCATTTTATGGATGCCACGCCCCTCACGCTCGGACAGGAATTCAGCGGGTATGTATCGCAGCTGGACCATGGCATGAAGGCCATCCGCAATACCTTGTCGCATCTGAGCGAACTGGCGCTGGGCGGAACGGCGGTAGGTACCGGTATCAATACCCCGCCGGGCTATTCGGCCGATGTGGCCCGTCATATTGCCTTGCTTACGGGCCTTCCGTTCGTAACGGCCCGCAACAAGTTCGAATCATTGGCCGCGCATGATGCCATCGTGGAGGCGCACGGGGCGCTGAAAACCGTGGCAGTGAGCCTGATGAAGATCGCGAATGACATCCGCATGCTCTCTTCCGGCCCGCGGAGCGGGATCGGTGAGATCTTCATACCCGACAATGAGCCCGGTTCCTCCATCATGCCCGGAAAGGTCAACCCCACCCAGTGCGAGGCGCTCACCATGATCGCCGCCCAGGTACTTGGGAATGACGTGGCCATCAACGTGGGAGGGGCCAACGGCCACTTCGAGCTGAACGTGTTCAAGCCGATGATGATCTATAACTTCCTTCACAGCGCCCGGCTGATCGCCGATGGCTGCGTGTCCTTCAACGACAAGTGCGCCGTTGGCATCGAACCCATCGAGGCCAATATCCGGAAGCATGTCGATAATTCCCTGATGCTGGTCACCGCCCTGAATACCAAGATCGGCTATTACAAAGCGGCAGAGATCGCCCAGAAGGCCCATAAGGAGGGCACAACCCTGCGTGATATGGCGGTTCGGCTCGGGTATGTTACGGAGGCTGAGTTCGATCAGTGGGTAGTGCCTGCCCGGATGGTGGGCAACCTGAAACAGGGATCATCGTAAATATCCCTGCAAGGACACAGGATTTGTACGCAATCCGATGACTTTTCGGGCTCAGATCTTGGCGAAGGCACTGGTACCTCCCTATCTTCATTTCCGATCGCACGTCGATAAACCGAACGATCCAAATCCATGAAAAAGGAATCCCTCGTCCAGATCTATTTCTCGAACAGAGAAGCCGCAAAGAATACTACGGAATCCCCCAGAAGCCCCTATCTCAAAGCCGTTCTGAGCAACAAGCTGCGGGAAGCTGTTGAGGTGGTACAGACCGCCATCAGCGACCAGCTGGCCGCTGTACGGTATATAAAAAATTCCCAGCGGAATCATCGACTCCGCTGCGGGTAAGCCCGTTTTTATTCCGTAACCCTGAGCATTACAACACAAAACCCCCATGAGGGGGTTTTGTATTTCAAGAGCCGCCAATTTTATCATGTGAAAAAAACCAACACAATCAACGGTAATGCGTAATCCGGTAGGCATCCGTTATGGAAGAAAGGCTGGCTTCGGTAGAAAGGGGACTTCTTCGTCTTCTCTATGAATTTGACCGCCGACCAGATTATAGGATCTGCGTCCGATCGTTTACTACCGTGTTGGTGACGGCAGTAGGAGATGGTGCGTCCGGCGTTACGCGGCCAGAAAATCGTTTCTGGAATAAAAGCAGTACGATCACACCGATCGAAATGGAGGCATCGGCGATATTGAAGATGGGACTGAAGAATTCAAAGGAATCACCTCCAACGCCCGGCAACCAGGACGGAAAATGTCCGCGTACGATCGGGAAGTAAAGCATGTCCACAACGCTCCCATGGAGGAACGAGGCATAGCCATCCGAAGAGAGGGCGGCCACGCCGGAGTAGCTGACGTAATCGCCCGAGGGAAGTATGGTCGTATCGAAATGAAGCCCCTTGTCAAAGATCATGCCATAGAACATGCTGTCGATCAGATTACCCAGTGCCCCCGCAAAGATCAACGAGGCGCAGATGATGAAGCCTCTTTTGTAGTGAAGTTTAACGACATGACCGAGATACCATACGCCAAAGATCACGGCGGCCAGCCGGAACAGGGTCAGGATCACCTTTCCGGTCTCGTTCCCGAATTTCCACCCCCAGGCCATTCCCGGATTCTCGATAAAATGAATCCGGAACCAGTTCATCCCAAACACCCGCAACACCTCCCCCGTAGGGTGGGTGGTCTTGATCCAGATCTTCAGGGCCTGATCGGCCAGAATGATCGTGGCTACGATCAGAATGACATACTTGAGTTTGAGCGACCGCATATCGGACAAATATAGAAAAGATCGGGCCATCGGAACATCCGGGAGTCCCGGATCGATGCAATTCATGATATTTTATGATGCCATTGGGAGGAATGGCTCACGATTCCTCGAAAAACACCCTGCGAACCCGCTGTGAAATTCCCGTCATGATCTCATAGGGAATGGTGCCCGCAGCAGTTGCCAGGTCCTGAACCGGCAGTGAGGGTCCGAATAGGATCACCTCATCCCCCACGGTCACATCTGGCAGGTCGGTCACATCGGCCATGAACATGTCCATACAAACATTTCCGATCACGGGTACTTTCCGGCCCCGGATCCAGACCTGACCGGTCCCGTTGCCCAGCCGCCGCGGATATCCGTCGGCATAGCCTAGCCGGATCGTGGCGATGCGCGAATCGCGGCCGACCCGTCCCGATCGGTTGTATCCGATGGATCCACCAGCGGGCACCTGTTTCAACTGGGCGATGGTGGACCGCAACGTAGCCACGGGCTGAAGGGGCACGATACCCGTGGCGGCAGGGTCGATCCCATACAGCCCGATGCCCAGCCGTACCATATCGAGTTGGAGATCGGGATGACGGAGCACAGCGGCCGTATTGGCGATATGCCGCAGAAAGGTCTGACCGGTCTGCTGCGCAAGCTGGTCACAAAAAGCGAGAAAGGTATTGAATTGCGCACGGGTGAATGCATCCTCTGCAGGATCCTCACTGGCAGCCAAATGAGAGAACACAGTCCGGATCCGTAAACCGGAATGTTGCAATGCCCCGGCCAGGAGGTGGGTATCGGTTGCACTGAAGCCCAGACGATTCATACCGGTCTCGACCTCGATATGCACAGGATATTCCTCGATCCCCTCTCGGCGAAGGAAGCTTTCAAAGGACCTCAGGATCTCGAACGAATAGAGTTCCGGCTCGAGCTGGAACTCGACGATCTTTTCAAAAGCAGTCTCTTCCGGATTCATGACCATGACAGGCGTTCCGATTCCGGCCTTTCGCAATTCCACGCCCTCGTCCGCATAGGCCACCCCCAGATAATCAACCCCGGAGAACTGCAGCTTGGCGGCGACCTCGGCACCGCCACTCCCGTAAGCGAAGGCCTTGACCATGGCCATGACCTTTGTTTCAGGACGCAGCCGCTGCTGATAGGCTTTGAGGTTATGCACCAGCGCCCCAAGGTCGATCTCGAGCACCGTTTGGTGAGCCTTCAACTCGAGCCGCTGGACGATTTTTTCAAAGGCGAAGACCCGTGCCCCTTTGACAAGTATGACCTCGTCACGAAACTGCGACGAACGAAATTGCTCCAGAAAATCCTCGGTGCCTGGAAAGCATTCCACCTGAATGCCGTTGGAGCCGTTCGATACAAGCGCACGCAACTGTGTTGAAATACGCTCCCCGATACCGATCAGTCGTTGAATATCGTGCTTCCGCAGGCTATCGAGCACCCGTGCGTACAGTTCCGCATCCGGAAGCGCACTTTGAAGAAAATCAGATAAAATGACCGTCTTTCTGGCTCCCGCACCCTGCTGATCGAGAACGTTCAGGGCCAGCTGGAGGGAAGTGATATCGACACTATAACTATCGTTGATGACGGTACAGTGGTTGATGCCTTTCTTCATCTCCAGCCGCATGTTCACAGAATGCAGTTGTTTCATGCGGGCAGCGATCACATCCTGGGGTACATTCAGAACGCACAAAACACTCCAGCAGGTGAGTGCATTCTGTATGGAGGCCTCATCGGAGAAAGGGATCTCGATGGAAACCGGGTTGAGATTTTCCTGCTCCCGGAACGCCGTGATAACCGCTCCGACAGGCGTTTTCACCACGTCAACCCGTGTGAGGGGTGGCACCACCTGTGCACCCTCGAAGAGCTTACGCTTTTCCGATTCTTTCTGCACCTTGTCGGAAAATCCCTCACTGTGTGCCTCCCCGATATTGGTGAGAACGCCGATCGTGGGCCGGATGATGGCAGCCAGTTTTTCCATTTCGCCGGTCCGTGAAATGCCAGCCTCGAAAATGGCCAGGGTATGCTGCGGCCCCAGCTGCCACACGCTCAGCGGAACCCCGATCTGGGAATTATAGCTCTTGGGGCTCCGCACGATCTGGTAGTCTGGCTGCAGCAGTTGATAGAGCCATTCTTTTACGATCGTCTTGCCGTTGCTTCCGGTGATCCCGATTACCGGAATGTGAAATTGCTGGCGGTGCCATGCTGCCACGGTTTGCAGTGCCTGTAATACATCCGGCACCTGCAGGAAGCTGGCCTCCGGAAACCGTGCCGTATCCACCTCGTGACTGACCACAAAGCCCCGTACCCCGCGCTGGTAGAGTTCGGAGATGAAGGCCTGACCGTCGCGGCGTGGGCCCGGTAACGCAAAAAATAAGGTGGAGGAGGGACTGTACAGCCGGCGGCTGTCGGTCAGCAGGTGTTCTACCGGGCGATCCTGTACCACGGTTCCACGGGCACCGGTGATTCGGGCGATATGCGAAAGCATGTAGGACAAACGGAATAATTAAGAATACTGACTTTCATCTTTCACATCGGCCGGCTCTCCTTTTTTCTTCATGAAGATGGAGTAGAAAATAGAGCCGGAGATGCAGACCATGATCACGCCCAGTGAGATGATCACCTGGATCTGTTTGTCGATCCACTGATTGATCCAATACTCGCCGAGCATCTTACAACCGATGAAAACCAGCACAATGGCAATCCCTTGTTGCAGGTAATCGAATTTACTGACGGCACCCCTGAGCAGGAAGAACAGCGATCGCAGTCCCAGAACGGCGAAGATGTTCGAGGTATAGATGACGAGCTTGTCGCGTGATATGCCCATTACGGCAGGGATCGAATCGAGCGCAAAGATCAGGTCGATCGCGGCCAGCATTATCACTACGACGAACAAGGTCGTGTAGGCCGGCCGGCCGTTCTCCACAACCCGGTACCGGCCGTTCCCGTCGTGCGGGACCAGCGGAAGGAATTT
>JBJOMF010000058.1:0-2520 GCA_046052505.1 Bacteroidota bacterium
CACCGTTAAGGTCGTACACATTCACATCCACGCCATGGATATCGGCCACTT
The DNA here is from genome assembly GCA_046052505.1 of Bacteroidota bacterium. Classification (GTDB taxonomy): domain Bacteria; phylum Bacteroidota; class Bacteroidia; order Chitinophagales; family Chitinophagaceae; genus JJ008. The sequence continues at coordinate 52 of JBJOMF010000058.1, forward strand.
CATCCACGAGCTGTTGCAACGGCCCAAGGGATACGGAATCGTAGATCGTCAACACATCATCGAATACTGAAAGATCGGTCAACTTCTTCTCCATCTCATTCACCATGATCTTCATGGTCCTGCCGAGCTTCTCATGGTTGTTGCGGTTATACCGGCTGATGAAGAAGGATATAGTGGCTGCACCGATGACAAGAAAGGAGAAAACGCTGATGAACAGGATGGTCCCGTGCACCTGTGACCGGATATTCAACCGGATGAGCCGGACCCGCGGCAGGCCGCTCAGCAACAGCCCGCCCGTGTGCAACAAGGCCACTAGTAAGAGAAAGGCACAGAACAGGTAAGAGAACAGGGTGATAGCCGTCAGGAAGGTATCATTGGTACGGGCGATCACGATCACCTTATTCAGACCCGCCCTGTACCAGAGCTCCTCCTGACCCTCCTTCTCTCTCCGTTCGATGGCTTCCCCGGGCCGCTCGTCCGGAGCCAGCCAGGTAGCGAAGGGGTAGCTGCCCGGCTGGGATACCAGGCTATCGCTGATGTACACGGCATACGAATAGACGGGAGAGCTCTCCGGGTCACCTTTGCGCCGGAACTGGCGGAACAACTCGGGAAAAAGCGCCTCCCGGCTGTACCGTTTTGGATTGGATACGATGAAGAATGTACCCAGCTTTGTCAGCGTGGTATCGATCACTTCCCGCCGGGTGATATAATTGTAACTGTCATAGGACGCTGCATAATAGTAGAGCCCCTCGATCGCCGTGGGCTGCGCCTGCACCTCAAGAATAGCCTCCAGATCCTGATACGATACCGCATCTTCATTGTTCACCGGGCGCCCCCCGGCATCGAAGACATACAGCCGGGTATCGTACTTATTCAGGTAGCCGCTATAGTTCTCTGTGAGAATGCTGTCACGAAGTACCTGCCCTTGTACGGGGTCCCGGAAACGGCGGAACTGATCGGACAGAAAATCATTGTCGAGATACTGGATGGCAATGCTCATCAGGGTCTCGCTGGACGGATCGGTCTGAACCGAGAGTTTCTCTGCCATACGAACCTGCCGCTCCCATTCCACCCGACGGCTCTCACGCATGATGATCCAGGTGATGGAGAGGGAGAAGATGAATATCCACGTCAACATACCGGCGATCCGCAACCGGAAACGAGCCAGGAACGAGCCCTGTCTGCTGTTCAGGAAAGTGAACCCCAACAGCCAGAGCAGTACCGGCAGTTGAAAGGACACATCGATGCGGGCAAAACGGACCGTAAGCCACAGCAGCCCGGTGAAAGCGATGAGAAAATACACGATATGGCCCCGTCCGGGGAACAAGGGGAATAGGAACCGGAACAGCAACCGGGAAAGATAGTAGAAAGTCAGCGAGGCTGCGGCCAGGACTATGAATCCAGTAACGGTAAAGCCACTGAGTCCGAAGAAATCCGTTACATCGAAAGATATCTTTGAGTCGGCGACCAGGCTACGGACCATGGAAGCCAGGGTGAATGAGGAAAATACAAGCAGGAACAGGGCTCCTCCCGCAACGGCCCAACGCCAGGGCCGTGCGACCAACCGAATAAGGTCTTCCCGGCCCTGCAGCCGCACCCAGGCGAACCAAATGATCCAGGCTGATAATAAGGTGTTCAACAGAAGGTCGCCAAGCGATCGGTTGACCGGATCAGCCGCATACCATACCGGATCGAACCAGGCGAATTGCCGGAGATTCAGCCATTCAGGGAACAGATAAGTGAACAGACGCAATAAGAACAGGGACAATCCCAACACCCCTAACCCCCGCTGTACCCCTCGGGAGCGGGCGACTGCTCCGGCCAGCCGATGGATGAAGGTGAACAGGAACAGAAGTCCCATGAAATTGAAAAAAAGAGTGATCGAACTGCTTGATTCTACAGCCCCTGCACCCCGTCGCTTCAGGTAAAAAAGTGGGGCCCCTGAAACGGAACGTACCGGATAGGGTGTACGATCCCTACTGATGACCACACGTTCCTCTGCGCGTCGACTATGCGAAAAGACCTGCGGCAGGTAGTCGGTATTGATGAAGAACTGGGACCGGACCAGAACCAGTCCGATGGCAATGGTCGCAGGGCCCAGCGCCTTGCGAACGATATAATAATACCCGTTGGGAAGTTGCAGGAAATACTCGCCATCAGGGGCCGTGAGCAGGTCGACGGGAGGTATGGCCTGCTGCTGGTTCCAAAAGTGCATACGATACGTCCCGTAATCAGTGTTCCGGTACAGGAAAAAACCGAAAGGCCGCTGCAACATGGAAACGAATTCCGCGCGGTCGGCGGTACCCGCGATCAGCCGTTCGGTACGGGCCGTATCAGCCAAAAGTTCCATCAACCCCTCGCGACGGGCCGCGAGAAATCGCTCGAGGCGTTTCGCCTCAGTGGCCACGGAACCACGCCGATCACAGACGCGCTCCGACAGCTGAGCAGCCCCAAAAAGAAAGAGTGAAA
>JBJOMF010000059.1:0-7067 GCA_046052505.1 Bacteroidota bacterium
GAACAAACCGGCGGTGAGTGCAGCACCAATGAACAGCCAAAGCGAGCCGTTCCGAATGAACGATGCCTGCGGGGTTTTGATACGTACGGTGCGTTCCTCACTCTGATCCTCGCCGAAATCACGAAGCTGCTGCGGGGAATATTCTCGCGTCGTGAACACCGTGTAGCAGATGGCGGCCATGTACACGGCAGCGCCGACGAGGAAGGAGATGCGGATCGAATCGGGGATCTGTCCTTTTGGCGCCTCATTGGCCACCCCGCATTCCGTCAGCAGGTAAGGAAGCAGAGAGGATATAACGGCGCCGATTCCGATAAAGAAACTCTGCATGGCGAATCCCGTGGTGCGTTGGGAATCGGGCAGCATATCGCCTACGAAGGCACGGAAGGGCTCCATGGAAACATTGATCGATGCATCCAGCAGCCAGAGCATGATAGCAGCCATCCACACCTCCGTCGCGTTGGGGAAAAAAAACAGGGCCGCGGATGCGAAAAGGGCCCCGAAGAAAAAGAAGGGACGCCGCCGGCCCCAGCGCGGGTGCCAGGTCTTATCGCTCCAGTGCCCGATGATGGGCTGAACGATCAGCCCCGTGAGCGGTGCGGCGATCCAAAGGATGGGAATGGAATCGATCGGGGCGCCCAGGGTCTGGAAGATGCGGCTGACATTGGCATTCTGAAGGCCGAAGGCGAACTGGATCCCGAAGAAGCCCACGCTCATGTTCACGATCTGGGCCATACGGAGCCGGGGCTTCAGACTGGTGGCAGGGACTGGCATATGCAATCGTTTTGGAGTCCCGGTCAAGTTACGGGTTTACTATGTAACGAGTACACATTTGCGGTGATTTCTGTCCCATTCCTGCCGGATCAGATGACGAATCCGTTGGGAAGAATGGCGCCTTTCTTCACCACCACGATCCCATCCTTGACGGTATACAGTGGATGGTCGCAGTTATCCAGTGGCGCGCCGGTATTGATCCGCACGTCGTTGCCGATCCGTACGTTTTTGTCGAGGATCGCCTTGCGGATCTCACAGCGGTCACCGATGCCCAGCATCGGGTACCCGCCGGCCTGTGCCGCCGCGATCTCCGCCAGTGTTTCGTAATAATCGCTACCCATCATATAGGTACTGACCAGATTCGTCCCATGACCGATGCGGGAGCGGATGCCGATCACGGAATGATCGATCCGGGAGGCCTGGATGATGGACCCCTCGGCTACCAGCGTCTTTTCAAGGGTACCGCTGATCTTGGCAGGAGGCAGCATGCGGGGACGGGTGTAGATCGCATTGTCGTTGTCGAAGAGGTTGAAATCGGGCAGTTCCGCCGTAAGGCCCAGGTTGGCATCGAAAAAAGAGTTGATATTCCCAATATCTGTCCAATAGCCCTCGTGCTGAAAACTGGCCACCCGGTACCGCGATATCGACTGGGGCATGATCTCTTTCCCGAAATCGGTTGCGGCAGGGGACTCGGTCTGCAGCAGGTCGAACAGCAGTTTGCGGTTGAAGAGGTAGATGCCCATCGATGCCAGGTATACCCGGCCTTCGGCCCGCATGGCATCGCCCGTATCGCTGACCCACTCGGGCAGCAGTTCCTTTTTCGGCTTTTCGATGAATGAGGTGATGCGGCCGTCGGTAGTCTTGAGGATCCCGAATTCCGGGGCATCCCGCTCCGTTACAGGGATCGTGGCGATGGAGATATCGGCACCCGACCGCTTGTGATCGTGCAGCATCTCGGCGAAGTTCATCTGATAAAGCTGATCACCCGAAAGGATGAGCACATAATCACTGTCAAAGGGCTCCACATGCCGCAATCCCTGCCGCACGGCATCGGCGGTACCCTGATACCAGGTGGGGTTGTCGGGTGTCTGTTCCGCCGCGAGGATGTCCACAAAAGCCTTGCTGAAGGCACTGAAGTGATAGGTGTTCTTGATATGGCGGTTCAGGGAGGCCGAGTTGAACTGCGTGAGCACGAACATGCGGCCGATGCCGCTGTTCAGGCAGTTGGAGATGGGAATATCGACCAGCCTGTACTTCCCTGCGATGGGAACGGCCGGCTTCGACCGCGTTGCGGTCAACGGATAAAGACGCGTTCCGGCCCCGCCGCCCAGAATGATGGTGAGGATCTCTTTGGAATTGGTGATGACCTGTTTTGCCATGACACGATTTTTATTTCAGACTTCGGTAAAGGTCGATGTATTGCTGTGCCGCTCCGTCCCAGGAATGATCGATCTGCATCATATGCCCCCGCATCCAGGTGTGCAATTCGGGGCGGTTCTGGTACAGGTCGATGGCCCGGCCCACGGAATAGGTGATATCGGCGACGGATGCCTGATCGAAGCGGATGCCGAAACCCTGCCAGTCGCCCATATCTGATACGGTATCCCGCAGGCCACCCACGTTGCGCACCATGGGTACCGTACCATAGCGCAGTGCGTACAGCTGGTTGAGTCCGCAGGGTTCCACCCGGCTGGGCATGAGCAGGAAATCGGACCCTGCGTAGATCTGGTGGCTCAGCGGCTCACTGTATCCGATATAGGAATTGAAATACCCTTTGAAGCGGTGTTTCATCTCGTCCAGTTTGTCTTCCACGACGGGGTCCCCCGAACCCAGCACCAAAAAATTAGCGTGGCCGTGATGCTGGTAGATCGAGCTGCTGATGGCATCGGGTAACAGGTCGGCCGACTTCTCCCCGACCAACCGGCCAACGAAGGAGATCAGGGGCTTGTCGGGATCCAACCCGAACTGACCCGCCAGCTCCCTTTTGTTCTTGCGTTTCCCTTTCGCCACCCGCTCCGGGTCGTAATTCGCACTGATGAAGGTGTCTGTCTGCGGGTTCCATACCTGCGTATCGATGCCGTTGAGGATTCCGGTGCTCTTGGCCTGCTCGCTCTGAAACAGCCGCTCCAGACCGTTGGCAGCCCCGTGCAGTTCCTGCAAGTAGCTGTTGCTGACCGTAGTGACCCTCCAGGCCGACTTGACCGCTGCAGCCAGCGGGTTGATGGTATTGTCCCAATCGAGCAATCCCCATTTCCACGAGTCGAAGGCCGGAAGGTAATGATAGAGGTCCCATCCCATCCAGCCCTGGTATTGCGCATTGTGAACCGTGAAAACGGTGGGAACCTGTGACAGGTTTTCCCGGAACTCGAACGCGTACCGCATGAGGAAGGGTATGAGACCGGTATGATGGTCGTGGCAATGTACCACATCGGGCCGATGGTTCCAGCTATTCATCCAGTCACACACGGCGATCTGAAAGGCCGTGAACCGTTCCGTATCGTCAGCATACCCGTAGATCTTCTCCCTGTCGAGCAGCCCGTTGATATCGACCAGATACAGATCGAATCCGAGTTCATTGGTGCGCTCCTTGATGACGGCGTACCGAAAGGTCCAGGGACCCAGGTGTTGGAAGCCTTCATGGACCAGGTCCCACTGATGCTCGTAGAGAAAGCGGGTCCGGTACATGGGTATCACTACCTTGGCCACCTGACCAAGCCCAACCTGGTACTTGGGAAGGGCGCCCACCACATCGCCCAGACCGCCGGCCTTGGCGACCGGATAACATTCAGCGGCCACATGTACGATCTCCATATCCTGTCCTCCTTTCGGTGTTCGCAGCGGGAAATTACTTCATTATTGCGAGAGGAAAGATGACTGACGGGGAAAACCCGGCGACTACCCGGATTTTTGAGACCTCCACAAAAAAAAATCATACTTTGAGCGGCCAGAAACGATCGCCGAAACCAATCAATACCCACATGAGCCAACCTGTCAAGCAACCGACCAACTACGGAGCCCTGAGCACCCTGATTACCGTTTTTTTCTTCTGGGGCTTCATCGCCGCCGGGAACAGCGTGTTCATCCCGTTTTGCAAGAATTACTTCCGGCTGGATCAGTTCCAGAGCCAGCTGATCGACTTCGCCTTCTACCTGGCCTATTACATCGGTGCCCTGATCCTGTTCGCCTACGGAGCGTTCGGGGGGCACGACCTGGTCGGCAAATGGGGATACAAACGCAGTATCATTTACGGATTACTGTTCTCGGCACTCGGTGCAGCAGCCATGATCCTGGCCGTCGAGGCGAATATGTTCGCAGGGATGCTGGCAGGGCTCTTCATCGTGGCGCTGGGCTTCTCGCTGCAGCAGACCGCCGCCCAGCCCTTTGCGATCTCGCTGGGCGATCCGGCCACGGGTGACAGCCGCGTGAACCTGGGTGGCGGGGTGAACTCCTTCGGTACGGCGATCGGTCCGATCGTGGTGGCCTTTGCCCTGTTCGGGACGGCCGCAGCCATCACGGACGACAAGATCCGGTCACTCAGCATGAGTAAGGTGGTGATCCTTTACGCCTGCGTAGGATTCCTGTTCATCGCCGCCTCGGCCCTGTTCGGATTCTCAAAGAAAGTACCCGCAGGGATCAACGAGGAAAAGACCGAGCGGGCACATAAGGCCCTGTATTCACTTCTTATCATAACCGGTCTTCTTGTTGTGATGTTCGCCCCTGTATTCAGCAGCTATAATTCCAAAGAGGCTTTGTCGATCGAATCCATGAACACGCGGATCGCCGGGATTCGGCATCAGGCAGACTCCGTGCGGCAACTGCAGACCACGGCACCGGAACAGGCCCAGGTCCTGGAAGCCTACAACAGAGAATCCTCACAGCTCCTTTCGGAGCGCGAATCGATACGGCAACCCCTTGAGCGCAATCGGATGTACTGGCTGTTGGGTGCCCTCGGTGTGATCGTCCTCGGACTGGTCATCTCGAACAACCGGGCAGCCAAGCAACCCGAAGGCTGGGGTGCGATGAAATACCCGCAGCTGGTGCTGGGTATGCTGGCCATCTTCGTTTATGTGGGCGTGGAGGTCGCCATCGGTTCAAATCTCGGGGAACTGCTCAAGCAACAGGACTTCGGTGGGTACCAGGCCTCGCAAGTCGCCCCCTTCATTTCGATGTTCTGGGGCAGCCTTATGATCGGCCGGTGGACCGGGGCCATCAATGCCTTCGATCTCAAGAGCACCACCAAGCAGCTGCTCACCTTCGTCGTGCCGCTGGTCGCTTTCGGGATCCTTCTGGGCGTGAACACCCTGGCCCAGTATGATATGCAGCCGCTGTACTGGTACGTGATCTGTGTACTGGTTCAGATCGGCGTTTTTTTCCTGAGCCGGAACAAACCCGCCCGCACCCTGCTTTTGTTCAGCCTGCTGGGCATTGCCTCCATGCTGGTAGGGATCCTGACTCATGGACAGGTGGCCATCTACGCCTTCCTCAGCGGCGGGCTGGCCTGCTCCATCATGTGGCCGTCGATCTTCGCCCTGTCGATAGCAGGACTGGGTAAGTATACCACGCAGGGCTCTGCATTTCTGATCATGATGATCCTTGGCGGGGCGATCATTCCTCCCATCCAGGGAAAACTAGCCGATATCATCGGCATCCATGAGTCCTTCATCGTGGGCGCCATCTGCTTCGCCTATCTCGCCCTGTTCGCCTTCCTGGTCCGGGGCATCCTGCGACGCCAGGGCATCGATTACGATGCCGCTGCTGGCGCAGCCCATTGACAGGAACTTTATATACTATCGTATGAAAGAATTTGCGATCGGAATAGATATCGGAGGTACCAATACCAAGTTCGGGGTGGTAGACCGGCACGGGCACATCCTGTTGCAGGACCGCCTGCTCACCAACGAGCATGATATGGTACAGGATTTCATCGACGATCTCCACCGGAAGGCGGCGCCTATGATCCGGGAGGTCGGTGGTATAGAGCGATTTGCCGGTATCGGCTTGGGCGCTCCCAACGGAAATTATTATTCCGGCGCCATTGAATATGCACCCAATCTGAAATGGAAGGGGATCATTCCGCTGGCTGGAATGATGGAACAATCGTTCGGACTGCCGGCCCGCCTGACCAATGATGCGAATGCAGCGGCGATGGGCGAAATGATGTACGGCTGCGCCCGCAATATGAAGCATTTCATCGTGATCACCCTGGGCACCGGCGTCGGAAGCGGGATCGTGATCGACGGCAGGATCGTTCTGGGGCATGATGGCTTCGCCGGAGAACTGGGCCATACCATCATACGCCCTGGCGGACGCCTGCATAAGGGTACAGGCATCCGGGGAACACTCGAGTCCTATGCATCCGCCACCGGTGTACGCGATACCGCATTGGAGATGCTGACCGCACACCCGGAAACGGAGAGCCTGTTGCGTGACTACAGCATCAATGAGATCACCAGTCAGACGGTATATGAATGCGCCATCCGGGGCGACCGGATCGCCAACGAGATCTTCCAGTTCACCGGACAGATCCTGGGCGAGGCCCTGGCCAATTTCGTAATGTTCTCCTCGCCGGAAGCCATTGTACTGTTCGGTGGCCTTACCAAGGCGGGAGATCTTCTCCTCCACCCTACCCGGCAGGCCATGGAAACGAACCTGATCAAAGTATTCAAGAACAAGATCAAAATCCTGTTCAGCGAACTGCGGGAGGCGGATGCCGCCATCTTGGGCGCCAGCGCACTGATCTGGGAATAAGACGGCAGCTTATTTGATGCGCAGAACGGGCCGCAATTGATAATTGCTCGGGCCGGCCTGATGAACCGACAGTGCCGCATCGAAATCGATGATCAGCGAATCCAGGGGCGCCGTCAATTGCTTATCGATCTTCAGTTTCAGTCCGGATTCCGCCCCACTGGGTATGGTGAGCGGATAGGTGATCCCCGAAACACGGATCGAATTGTTAGGACCCAGTACGAAGCGGATCTCCTTTACTGAATTTCCAGGTACGGATCCCTGAGCCAAGAGCGTATCCACCCCGTTCTGAAGACCCAGCAGGTCATAAATGCCGGTCTGGGTCGCAAGGTCGACCCATCCGCTGGAGTCGGCCCGATAGTTGACCCGCACCTGTTGTATATCCACTAAAACGGCCTCTGCATTGACGGGATTGTCCGTCAATCGTACCCGAAGGGTATGGGTACCGGATCGATCGTCCTTCGAACAGCCATATAACAGTAAAAAACTGACGGCCACTAAGGGCAGACCCCAGGTCCAAATACGTTTCATAGGCGATCTTTATATATAAG
>JBJOMF010000060.1:0-3005 GCA_046052505.1 Bacteroidota bacterium
CTGAACGGATCGGTCGTCGGGGTGATGATCGCCGCCGCGATGAGGATGCCCACGAGGGCATGACGGCGGTATTTGCGAAGGAACCGTGCCGTGATGAAGCCCACTTTAGCCAGGACCAGGATCAGCAGGGGAAGCTGAAACAGCACTCCGATCCCTACGGTAGTATAGATGAGGTTCTCCAGGTAATCGGAAAAGTTCGGGAGCACCATCACTTTATCACTCAGTGTGTAGGTAAAGTAGAAGTTGATCATGAAGGGGGTGAGTACGAAGTACCCGAATCCTACACCGAGGAAGAACAGCAGCGAGACCCAGATTACGATGCCCCGTGTTTTTTTACGTTCGGCAGGCGACAGGGCCGGACGCACAAAGCGCCAGAACTCCCAGAACACGTAAGGAAAGGCTACGATCAGTCCGCCGACAAAAGCGATGGTGAATGAGGAAATGAACTGACCCGTCATGGTATTGCTCTGAAATCGGGCGTCTACGGGGGTAACACAAACTGCATCCCCCATGCCCAGCCAGTGGCTGAGGTCACAGAACCAGCGGTAAGCGATAAAATCCTTGTCGCAGGGAGCGAACAGGATGGTATCAACGATATTCCGGATGAAGATGAACACGACAATGGCGCCGATCAGTATGGCCACCACCGACCGGATGATATGCCAACGCAATTCTTCGAGATGGTCGATGAACGACATCTCACCGTGGGTCGTTTCTCGGGGCGTCCGTTTATTCAGGAAATTCAGTAGCGCCATGTGCGACAAAGATATATGGAATCGCCAAGAAGGGGATCGCCGCCTATTTGAGCTTTTTCATCCTGACCAGTTCGATGCGTGTATCGCTCGCATTCAGGACCTCGAACTCGTGGTCTCCAATGATGATGCGTTCCTTTTGACGGGGGATCGTTTCGTGGTTGCGGATGATATGTCCCGATAAGGTTTCCGATTCCGGCTCGTTGAAGTCGAATCCGTATTTCTTTTCCAGGTGGTCCAGTTCGATGCGGCCTGAGAAGATGAACTCATTGTCGGAAAGGCGTTTTTCGGTGAATTCCTCCACGTCATATTCATCCTGTATCTCCCCGAACAGTTCCTCAAGTACGTCCTCGAGGGTGACGATGCCGGCCGTGCCTCCGTACTCATCCACCACCCAGGCGATGCTCTTTCGTTCACGCGTGAGCTTGCCGATCAGGTCGCTGGCGCTCATGCTTTCCGGAACGGCGGGTATCGGAAGCAGGATATCGGTCAGCTGTCCCGGTTTTCTGAATAGCCCCAGCTGATGAACATATCCGCGGATGTGATCGATATCACCCTCATACACGATCAGTTTGCTCAGGTTGGTATCAGTGAACTGCTGTTGCAGTTCCGACATGGAGGTGCGGATATCGACGCCAACGACCTCTTTGCGCGGCACCAGACACTCGCGGATACGGACCTTGGGAAGTTCCCGGGCATTTTCCAGGAGCCGCGAGTGCTGTTCATCACGCTGGTCGGTGCCTTGCTCCCGGAACAGGGGCCTGAGGTCCCAACGCCCTGAGGGTCCTTTGGCGGGTTCGAGCCGTACATTGAACAGGTACTTCAATACCCATTCTGCCGCATCGGACAATGCGGTGGCCACCGGTGCCAGTACCCGGTACGGCAGGTCGGTCACCCACGCCATACGTATCAACAGGGTTCCGCTGTGTGCCCGGAACAGGGTACGCGGAATGAAATCACCGAAGACTAGGATCAGGACCGTGGCCCCTGCGATCTCGGCCGCGATATGCAAGGCCGGCCGATCGATTCCCAGCTGCTCCCACAGGGGGTGCATGGAGGGACCAAACTGAAGGCAGAACATTACCAGGCAAATATGGTAGCCGATCAGGCTTGCCCCAAGAAACCGGTCGGGCGCATTTAGGAACCGGAACACCGTAGCGATGGAGCGTCCGCCTTGTTTGCGACGCAATTCCAGGGCCAGGCGGTCAGCATGGTAATATGCCGTTTCCATACCGGCAAACAACCCCATCAACAGGAGGGGGATCGTAAGGAACAAGATCGCTTGAAAGGAAATCACGCTACGAAGATAGAATGGGAGGGGCAGATGAACCGCACATGTCGGCGGTCAGCGGTCAAGGAAATCCCGTACCAATTTTTCCGCCTCGGCACAGGCGCGATCCAACCGGTCGTTGAGAATTACATGATCGAAGTCCTTGCGAAAACTCAGCTCATACGATGCCTTGCTCAAACGGGACCGCAGCGATTCCTCCGTTTCTGTACCGCGGGCCCGAAGCCGATTTTCCAATTCCTTCATTGAGGGTGGTTCGATGAACAGGGACAGGACCCTGGGCCGGTATTGCCGCTGCACGTTGAGACCGCCTTTCACGTCCACGTCCAGCAACGGGGTCTTGCCTTCTCCCCAGATGCGATCGAGTTCCGAGCGCAGCGTACCGTAATATTTTCCGGCATATACCATTTCCCATTCGATGAAGGCGTTCCGGTTGATGCGATCCCGGAATTCATCGGCACTGATGAAGTAGTAATCCACGCCATCGGACTCATGTGCTCGGGGGGTGCGTGTGGCACAGGATACCGAAAAGGCGAGCCGTCCCTCACAGGCCTGGAGCAGGTGACGGGTCACCGAGGTCTTGCCTGCACCCGATGGAGCGGCGATGATAATGATCTTGTTGGTTATGGCATTCATGGCTCGCGACAAATGTAGCCATAATTCGTATCTGCGTTCAGCGACGGATCCGCAGCAGGGTCACTCCGTGGGGCGGGATCCGGGTAGATACGGAGCGGCCTCGTCCCATCTCTTTTTGTCTCCAGCAATCACGGATGGACCGATCCCCCTCCAGTCCGAGTTCGTTCCAGGGCAGGAGTACCTCCTTCGTTGTTTCGGAAAGGTTGAAGATCCCCACGGCATGGCTGCCGTCGGCCAGGGCCTTCATCCATACTTCATAGCCGGTGTTGTGGATGATCCGGCGGGCCTGCTGTCCCAGTGGGTCCTGGTTCAGTGCGATCACCTCGTCG
>JBJOMF010000061.1:0-5077 GCA_046052505.1 Bacteroidota bacterium
AATGCCTATGCCAGGGCCTATCCGAAACGGGTCAAATACAAGAAAGCCTTTCCGCTGGACCTTAAAGAATACATGACCGCCACGGTATTCTCCCTTGCCCTATTCTGCGGCGTCGATAATGCTCTGCCAGCCATCCTCGGGGGCCGGGTGGCCACCCTGCCGGGCTTTCAGCCGGAGGGATCGAATGCCTTTGCCATGAATGCGGCCCGTACCACCACCGGAGAGAGCTTTTTGGCCATCAATGCCCATCAACCTAATACCGGACCGGTCGCTTTCTATGAAGCGCATGTGCAAAGCGATCAGGGATGGAACATGCTGGGAGGACTTTTCCCTGGAGGCTGTCTCATCTTCCATGGTACTAACGAAAATCTTGGCTGGGCACATACCGTCAACTTTCAGGACAAGCTCGATATCTTTCAGCTGGAGATGAACCCGTCCAACAGCAACCAGTACAAGTTCGACGGGGCCTGGATGGACCTGGAAACGGACAAGGCCCGGTTGCATGTCAAAGGGGTTCCCATCCCCATCAGTAAGAAATTCTGGTGGAGCAAATATGGGCCTACGCTCAAGACCGATCGGGGCGTTTTTTCCATCCGCCTGCCGGCACTCTTTGATATACGCGCGCTCGAGCAATGGTACCGGATGAATAAAGCAAAGAATTTCACCGAATTCCACCGCGCGCTCGGCATGGTCAGCCTGCCGATGTTCAATATCATGTATGCAGACCGGTATGATACCATTTTCTATGTGAGCAACGGAAAGATCCCGCGGCGCAATCCCGATCCCCGTTACAACTGGAAAGGGACTGTTCCCGGGAATACCTCGGCCACGTTGTGGACAGAGTTCAAATCATTTTCGGAGCTGCCCCAATACCTGAATCCGCCCTCGGGCTATCTTTTCAACACCAACCATTCCCCCTTCCTGGCCACCGACACTGCATACAACCTCGACCCCCGACAGTATGACCGCAACGACGGCTATGAGACCTATCACAACAACCGGAGCCAGCGAGTCACTGAACTGATCAACGGCGAACGGATTGATTACAACATGTTCAAGCGTATCAAAGGCGATCAGCAACTTCCGCAGCAGCTTCGTTATATCTATGGAATCGATAGCATGCTGACCCTCGACGAGAAAGCCTACCCCGAGTTGGGAGATCTCATCACGGTCTTCCGTAGCTGGGACCGCCGGGCCGTACGCGACAGTCGGGGTGCTGCGGTGTTCCTGCTGTCCTACTATTATCTCGCGGGGCGGCTCAAAGGCCAGCCCTCCCGGCTCATCACCCGGGCGGAGGCCCTGGAAACTTTTCGGCATGTGCACGATCATATGCAATCGAATTTCGCACGAACGGACCTGACCCTTGGTGATATCCAGAAGCTGGTTCGGGGCGATGCTTCCGTGGGAGTCTGGGGCGTTCCCGATGTGCTCGCGCCTACTTTCTCAGAGCCGTATGGGAAGGGCTTTCGCAAGGTAACCGGTGGCGATGCCTATATCTGCTTTGTACGTTATCCGAAGGATGGCAGTCTGCCACACATCGAGTCGGTGAATACATTCGGCGCCTCCATGGACCCCGTCTCTCCGCATTTCAGGGACCAGCTGCCCCTGTTCCTCGAGCAGCGTACCAAGCCGATGACACTCGACCGGGGGGAGGTGCTGCGTCATGCCGCGCGGGTGTACCACCCTCGCCGATAACTGCTGCACAGTCGGCTTTTGTCTCCGCAATTGATCAACCCCTTCGTAACTTGCACTCCTGCCCGCTGGCGGCATGAAGCGGTGGGATACGGATATGACGGAATACCTGATAGGCTTGAACGAACGACAGCGGGAAGCGGTGCTCCATATTGACGGCCCGTTAATGATCGTAGCCGGTGCCGGAAGCGGTAAGACCCGCGTACTCACCACCCGGGTCGCCCATCTGATGGCATCGGGCGTGGATGCCTTCCACATCCTGGCACTCACTTTTACCAACAAGGCAGCCAAGGAAATGAAGGAGCGGGTCGGGAAGATCCTCGGTACGCAGGAGGTACGCAACCTGTATATCGGCACCTTCCATTCCGTGTTCGCCCGGATCCTGCGCTTCGAAGCGGAAAAGATCGGATACCCCCGCCAGTTCACTATTTACGATACGGACGACGCGAAGAGCGTGATCAAGACGATCGTCAATGAACTGAACCTCGACGACAAGCACTACAAGCCCAATCTCGTCTATTCGCGGATCTCCGGCGCGAAGAATGCGCTGGTAGGTCCCGAGGAATACGGGAACGACTACTACCTGCAACAGGAGGACCTTCGTGCCAACCGGCCGGCCATCGCACAGATCTACGCAGCCTATGCCAAGCGGTGCTTCAAGAACGGCGCCATGGATTTCGATGACCTGCTGCTGAAGTTCTATGAACTGCTCAAGAACGTTCCCGAGGTCTTATCGCGGTACCAGCATAAGTTCCGCTATATTCTGATTGACGAGTACCAGGATACCAATCCCGCCCAGTACGAGATCATCAAGCTGCTGGGAGCCATGCATGAAAATGTTTGCGTTGTGGGTGATGATGCACAGAGTATCTACAGCTTTCGCGGGGCCACGATACAGAACATTCTTCAGTTCCAGAAAGATTATGATGAGGTTCGGATCGTGAAACTGGAACAGAACTACCGCAGTACCAAGAGCATCCTTGAGGTGGCCAATGAGGTGATCCGGAATAACAAGGGCCAGATCGAAAAAGTACTGTTCACGGAAAATACCGAAGGAGAGAAGATTCGGTTGGTTCGTACGATGACAGACAACGACGAGGGTAAGTTCGTGGCCGATTGCATACAGGAGCAAAAACTCCGATATCATCATTCGAACCGGGATTTTGCGATCCTGTACCGCACGAATGCACAGAGCCGGGCCTTTGAGGAGGCTTTACGACGCATGGGCATTCCCTATACCATTTATGGCGGTATCAGTTTTTACCAGCGCAAAGAGGTCAAGGACCTGGTCGCATATCTGAAACTGATCATCAATCCGAATGATGAGGAGGCACTGAAGCGGGTCATCAACTACCCTGTTCGCGGCATCGGCAAAACGACGATCGACAAATTGGTGCTGGCTGCCAACGAGCAGGACATCACCATGTGGCAGGTTCTGGAGCGGGCCCGTGAGTTCGGTTTTCGGGCCGGGACCCTGACAGCCCTGGAGGATTTCGTGACCATGCTACGGAGTTTCAGCAGCATGCTGGCAAAGAGCAACGCCTATGATCTCGCCTTTCATGTCGGGAAGCAGACGGGGCTGGTCAAGGAGCTTTTCAATGACAAGAGTACGGAAGGGATCCAGCGTTACGAGAACATACAGGAATTGCTGAACTCGATCAAGGAATGGACGGAAAGTCCGGATACGGAGGATGGGGAATTGGTGGATAAGGGCCTGGGCTCTTACCTGCAGCAGATCACCCTGCTGACGGACGCGGACGAGAAGGACCCCGATGCAGATACGGTGAAACTCATGACCATTCATGCCGCCAAGGGTCTGGAGTTCACGGGCGTCTTCGCAGCGGGTCTTGAAGAGATGCTTTTCCCTAATGCCATGGCCATCAATACACGGGAGGAGCTGGAGGAGGAACGCCGGCTTTTCTATGTGGTCATCACCCGCGCCAAGGAAAAACTCTGGATCACCTATGCCAATACCCGCTATCGGTTCGGTCAGTTAGTACAAAATGAGCCCAGCCGCTTCCTTTCCGAGATACCGGAATCCTGCCTCGACCGCAGTTATGCCGGTAACGGAAGCAAAAATACCTCAAGCGGTTGGGGCGCCGGTTCTGCATCAGACCGTATGCGGGGTTGGGGTCATTCGGGCCATCCCGAAATTCGGGATGCGGAAAAGCGTTATGGACCGCCTCCCGGCCGCAAGGAATCCTCTTCGGCCTCTTCGTTCCTTCCTCCAAAAGGACTCCCGCCTAAAGTGGTGGCCCATACGCCTACGGAGGGATTTCAGGCCAGCGATACCAGTAATTTGCAGGTAGGGCAGCGCGTGGAGCATCAAAAATTCGGCTTCGGCTCGGTCATCAAAATGGAAGGTGCGGCGCACAATCCCATTGCCACGGTGCAATTCGAATTGAACGGGGAGAAGAAGATCATGCTGAATTACGCGCGGTTGCGGATCGTCGATTGATCAGTCTACCCCGGCGGCGATCTCATCCACCGTACGAAGCAGGCTGGCGATCACCGGGTAGCTGTCATGCTTGACCCGTTTCTTGCTTTCCAGATTCTTGCGGAGGTGCATGAGGTGCATCAGCAGGTCCTGTAAGGTCACTTCCCCCGGCTTTGTCAACGAGAGCGGCTTGTGGATCTCAAAATCATCTTTTAGCAGGTCGATCACCGATACGTTGAGGATCGCGGAGATCTTTTTGAGGTGCTGTACGTTCAGCTGGGTGATGTTGTTCTCGATCTTGCTGTAGGCGTTTTGCGAGATGCCCATTTTGGAGGCCACATACTTTTGGGAATAGTTGTGCATCTCGCGAAAGCGTCTGATGAGGGAGCCCGGCATGTGAGGGATGTTTCAGCAAAGGAACGAATTTTCAGGGATTGCAATGATCGCAGTACATCGGGTCCTCCAGGTTCTTGCCCTGCGGATGTTTTCGTTTCTCTTGGTAGAGGCACGACTGGCAGGCATACCGGATGGAACGGGTGCTCTTTGTGGGTCTTCCGCAGGCGCTGCAGGGTAAACCGGGCTCCAGGGCAACCACCTCAAATCCCGGAGCGGCACAGGCCGGACAGGGTGTTCCGATGATGGTCACCAGTTTTTGGGTAGCTTCCTGTATCACCTGCATGCGCATCGGATTGTACTGAGCCCTCATATCGGTCTCCACATAACAGCATCCGAATTGCTCCAGGCAGGTCCGGGTAAATTCCTGCAGGGATCCCCAGTCCTGCAGCCCTTTCTTTAGGAAATCGGTGCCGCTCTTCTCCGACCGGAGGATCAGGCCGTGTTCCGGAAAATGGCACTCCCGGGCGAAGGAACTGACCGATTCCCAATCGAGGCACCGACGCCCGCTGAAGTTGGTTGCCGTTGATATCACCTTTGCCTTGTACTCTCGAT
>JBJOMF010000062.1:0-9272 GCA_046052505.1 Bacteroidota bacterium
GCCAATGATGATCGCTTTTGCCATGCCTGATACAGGCCCCGCACGGTTGCTTGCACCAACAACGGGTGCACTTTGACAGGATTGGGGCGCCGCGAAAATACGAAACGATCGGGTCGGGAACGAAGCAGCCCATCCATTCAAAGAGGGTCGGGGAATACCCCGAATCGATAAACGGTCTGCTGCTGGTATACCTGACCGGGGCGAAGGATGATAGCTGGAAACGACGGATGGTGAAGCGCATCGGGGAATGCCTGGGCTTCAAGGCATAATCCTGCATGCCGCCCATATCGGACACCCCCTTTACCGATCAGCGACCCATCCAGAAAATTCCCGGTATAGAACTGCAGCCCGGGCTCCGTCGTGGACACCTGCAAAACCCGGCCACTGGCCCGATGCAGCAGCGTAGCAGCAGGGAACGGAGCCGAACCCGAGCGCCGCAAGACCATATTGTGATCGAAACCGTCCGATACCAACGGCATGCGATCGCGAATAAGGCGGCGTTGCGTAAAGTCCATGGAGGTACCGGCCACCGGTTCGAGGGTGCCGATCGGAAGAAGGCTACCGTCCAACGGGGTGTAGTGGTCGGCCTCAAGTTGAATCTCATGCTCCAGGATATCAGGATCAGAACCACCGGAGAGATTGAAATAGGAATGATTGGTCATGTTAACCGGTGAAGGCCGGTCGCATTCGGCGCGGTAATCAATCTGCAGGCTGTTGTCGGGCCTGACGGTATAGCGAAGATCAACCGTTAGATCACCGGGATACCCTTCCTCCCCATCGGGACTGAGTCGTGAAAACAGGATGGTGTCGATGCCTTGACTTTTAACCACCCAAACATATTTATCGAATCCCCGAATCCCACCGTGAAGGCTGCTCCCCTCAGCATTCATGGCCAACCGGTACTCCTTCCCGTCCAGCGAAAAAGCAGCACCCCGGATACGGTTGGCACAGCGTCCTATGATGCATCCGAAATAAGGATTACCCGGCTGCAAATAGCCCTCCAGCGCATCAAACCCGAGTACCACATCCGACAGGATCCCGTTACGGTCAGGCACATGAATCTCCGTAATGGTGCAGCCCAGGTTCAAGATGCGAACCAGCATACCCGATGCATTTTGCAGGGTATAGCGAAATACGTCATCTGCACCATGCTTTCCGAAAAAGTCGGACCCAGGACCATTGGTTATGGGATGAGGAATGACGGGCATACATACAGAGTCAACTGTGACCGGAAAAAGGCTGCACCGAACAGCTTTTATGTTTTTTTATCCCTCAAAGAGGGATGATCATCCCCTCCGCAGCCAGTCCGAACCCCCTCGACCGCAGGCTGTCGGCGGATGGACCCTCCCTGAGCAGGGGATTTGTGTGATTCAGGTGAATGAAGTGGACCCGTTGCCGCAGGCTGTCGGGTGCATTCGAGAACAGCGCCATCGTCTCCTCGATGAAGGGATGCGGTACCTCTTTCATGTCACGCCCCCTGAGTTCGCCGTTCCGGAAGAACGTACCGTCCAGCAGAGCCAGCGAGACAGCAGACACTTCTGCCCGAATGTCACGCGACCAACGCTCCCACTTATCGATGTCGGGTATGAAGAGTACGCTCCGATCTGCCGTTCCGATCCGAAAACCGACCGTTTCTGAATATTCGTCCCGGTGCGGCACGCGGAACGGGCGTATCCCGATCGCCCCGTTCAACGGTCGCAAGCTGTCATCCTGTAATCGCGCTATCCGGATATTGCCAAGCTCGACCAGTTGACGCCAGGGGCCGCTGGTTCGCAGGAAACTATCCATACGCGGCATGACCCACACAGGGATATCATGGGCGCCCATCGCCTCGCGACCCAAATGCATCAGTCCGGTATAATGCCCCGTGTGTGCATGTGTTATGAAAATACCATTGGGTAGCCTACCCGCGCCTTGTGGCAGGTACCGCCTGGCCTCATGCAATTGCCGGGGCAGATCGGGTGTGGCCTCGATGAGCCACCAGGAGGCGCTGGGACGATCGACCAGCAAAAGACAGGTCACCGCATGCCCCGCTCCCTTGTCTGACCAAATATCTTTGCAACAGTCCAGTTCACATCCGGCCTGCGGGTGACCGCCGTCCTGCGCTATACCCAATACGACGAGATACCGGTCCGGCCAGGTAGCGGAGGTATCTGTCCCTCGATGCGAGCGGCAGTTCAACCCGGCAAACGACAGGATAATGAGCGAACCGCGGATGGAACGGATGATTGACATAGGCGAAATATGGGATGTCGACAACCGGTCGTTCAGAGCACCTGAAATCCGAACGCATAGGGATCGTCTTCCGGATCGATCCAGATGGTATTATATCCATATACCCTCGCCCACCCTTCTACGGAAGGACGGATGGCGGGACGACCGTGATAGACCAACTCCTCCTCGATAAAACCGGTAAACGTACTGCCGATGATACTCTCGTGAACGAACGGATCCCCCTTGCGTAACAGACCCTTTGCATGCCATTGGGCCATACGGGCACTGGTACCCGTACCACAGGGAGAGCGGTCGATGGCCTTATCTCCATAGAAGACGGCATTCCGTGCCGTGGAGCGGGGGTCGATAACGGCGCCGGTCCACAGGATATGCGAGCAACCCCGGATCGTGGCATCGGCAGGATGTACAAAATCGTACCGTGCATTGATCGCGCTGCGCAATGCCCGTGACCAGCCCACCAGCCGACCGGCACTGTACTGTTCGATACCTTGGAAATTCTTTTGTACATCCACGATCGCGTAAAAGTTACCTCCATAGGCCACATCGAATACCAATTCCCCCAGCTCGGGACAGGATGCGGTACATTCTGTGGAATGCAGGAAAGAGGGAACATTGGTCAGTTTCACCGCCTCTACACGGGCCGGGTCGTCCACAGCGGTGCGGTACCCAATCTCCACCAATCCCGCAGGCGCCTCCATACGGACCCGCCCCGCCTTCCGAGGCTGTAAGAGCCCTTCCTGGATCGCGATGGTGATGGTTCCGATGGTACCATGACCGCACATGGGCAAACAACCGCTGGTCTCGATGAACAGCACAGCCACATCGTTCTCAGGGTCATGCGGCGGATACAGGATGCTGCCGCTCATCATGTCGTGGCCACGGGGCTCGAACATGAGTCCCGTACGTATCCAATCGTACTCCCGAAGGAAATGCTGGCGCTTTTCACTCATCGTTCGGCCTTCCAGCACCGGACCACCGCTGCGTACCAGCCGCACAGGATTGCCGCAAGTGTGCGCATCGATGCAGTGGAATACGTGTTTCATTTTTTGTACTTTCGTTGGCTCTAACCGGTTCGGATGGAAACCTACGGAAAGATACTGCTCATCGCCATGCCGGCCTTCCTGGTGCTGGTACTTTTTGAAAAATGGTGGGGTTGGCGCAAAGGCTTCGATACGGTGCGCCACATGGATATGGTGTCGTCCCTGAGTTCGGGCATCACAAACGTGACCAAAAGCGTGCTGGAGCTGACCGTTGTCATTGCCATTTATCCCTTTCTACTCAGCACATTGGCCATCACGCGGATCGAGAACAACCTCCTGGTATTTGGCCTGACCTTTCTGATCCTCGATTTCAACGGCTACTGGGTGCACCGTTGGAGTCACAAGATCAATTTGTTCTGGAACCTGCATGTCATCCATCACAGCAGCGAGGAGTTCAACTTGGCCTGTGCCCTGCGTCAGAGCATCTCCGCTTTCTTTAATCTGTTCACCGTTCTGTTGCTTCCGGCCGCCGTGCTTGGCATACCCGAAACGGTGATCAATACGGTGGCCCCCCTGCACCTGTTCGCTCAGTTCTGGTATCACACCCGTCATATTGGCCGGATGGGCTTTCTGGAACACGTATTGGTAACCCCCAGCCATCACCGCGTACACCATGCCATCAATCCGGAATACATGGACAAGAATTTGTCACAGATATTCATTGTATGGGACAAGCTGTTCGGCACATTTGCGGAAGAACGAAAGGATGTACCGCCGGTGTACGGGATCACCCGGCCGGCCCGCACCTGGAACCCGATCCGCATCAATTTCCAGCACCTCTGGCTGATGGTGAAAGATGCGTGGCGTACGCGTCATTGGACAGAAAAGCTCCTGCTGTGGTTCCGCCCTACGGGATACCGGCCCGCCGATGTGGCCCAACGCTATCCCGCTAACAAGATCGAGGACGTGTTCCAATTCGACAAATACGATACGCGCACCTCCCCCCTCTTCACGGCATGGACCTGGGCCCAGCTGAGTTTTCTCCTGTTCTTTGTCAGCTATCTCTTTGGTTCGATCGCATACATCAACACGATCGATCCGTATCACATCTATTGGTACGGTACTTTTATCTTTCTCAGCGTGTATGCGCTGACAGAACTCATGGACCGAAACCGATATGCGCCGGTTTGGGAGGGGTTCCGTACGGGACTGGGCCTGTGGCTCATCCAAGACCAGAACGATTGGTTCGGCATCTCCCGCTGGTACGTACCGGCAAAGTTCGTGGTGGCCGCTTACCTGATCATCTCGCTGGCGATCAGCGCCTATTTCACCTGGAAACACGCCCGGGAAGATGCCAGTTCACCGGCCTGCCATCCCTAAATACCCTCCGGCAGGTATGTCCGACCCCTCATTATTCACTAATTTGGGGTCATGAAACGGTTCCTCTGCAACTTGCTGCCTTTTATTCTGACCCTGATCCTGCTTCCGGGATTTCTCCACGGACAGCAAAGACCTCCTGCCGGCGGATTGTTTGAAACGACACGGACCACGGAACAATTTTTAAGCATCCGTTCAATCGACCGCCTGTCGCCGGATTCGGCCATCATCACCATCCCCTTCGGTAGCCGGGATGGGATCTTTTTGGGGGCAGAAGGGAATATCCTCACATCACGGAATACCGATGATGAAGAGGTCAAAAAACTGAAACGGGAGTCCAACATATACGTGGCCTCGACCGTGATCACCCGGGTCGGCGATTCTACCGCCACCGCCACTGTACACCTCTATAAAAAATACCGGGATATCCGCATCGTACCCAATGACATCCTGGTCATCCGGACCTATGCCCCCCGAAATAAACCCGGCGGCGGCATCTTTCACGAGCTGGCGAAACTCAATATCCTGTTCCTTGATAATGCGCGGTCTGAGATCGCAGGCCAGCGCGAACTGATGCAGATGACCGATCCGCAGCTGGAGCAGCTGCTGCTGAACCGGTATACGCAGGAGATCCGTGACTTTTACAGCGACCTCTCCGGCTATACGGATTCCACCTTCATAACGAAGTACAGGTCGGGACCCTATCAGGGGCTGAATATGAAAGAGGTCTTCAAGAATGCCAGCATTTACGACCTGCGCGCCTATTTCCAGTTCGTGATCAAATACCCGGGAAAATACATCGGAGGCCGCTGGAAGATCAATGAAACCTTTGCCACCTGGTTGCTGAACCTCGCCCCTACTGGTGAACAAGCCTGGGAATGGATGGTACCCGAGATCACCCGGCTATCGGGAAAAGAGCTCACCGATTTCATCGTAAGGTATCGGTTCTTTATCGAGGCTGATACGCTGGCCAAGTGGGATGAGCAGGTCCGCTCGCTGCAGGAACAAGGCCGTGAACCGGAAGCCGCTGCACTCTGCGACCGGCTCATCCTGACGGCACAGGTCCTGAAGGACCGTGATGCGGAACATGCGTTTTACTATACCCGTTCGCAATTGGCCGATGGCAGGGGAGAAAGTCAGGAGGCATTGCGAGATGCCATACGCGCCTACCGGCACCAACCCGCGAACGATAATTATGCCTATCAGCTGGCCAATTTATATGGAAAATTAGAGCGATTCGACAGCTGTTTCCTCCTGTATAAGGACCTGCTGAAAAAATTTCCGGCCAATACCAGTATCGCTGGCAATTACGGGTGGTATAAAATTACGGCCGGACAGGTCGAAGAGGCCATCCCATATTGCAGATCCGCCTATCTGGAAAATCCGGGTAGCGTAGCCTATACCGTGAACTATGGACATACGTTCCTGCTCCGGGGCCAGCCCGACAGTGCGAAATATTACTATACAAGGACCCTTCGGAACCTGGACCTCCCGGCTGATTTTTTGCAGGGTCCGAAGACCGACTTCGACCTGTTTTTCAAAAAAGGATGGCAGCGCCAACACGTGGCTGAGATGGCCGACTGGATGGACCGGGAATTTCAGGAAACCTACCTGCCGATTACGCGCGGCAACGACGTGTTCCGCCAAGCCAGGAAGAAATTCGAGGAACAGCGATATGCAGAGGCACTGCAGCTGTTCCGCCAATACATTAACCTTGTAGCAGGGCTTCGCGAACCCAGACACCTGCAGGTCCATAATATGCAGGTCTGGATCGGACTCTGTCATTCGAAACTGAAGCAGACCGATAGCGCCTACCTGTATTATGAAACGGCCGTGCGGATGGCCAAGGAACACCTGACGCCCCTTCGCACGGAGGCTACCCGTACGGACGAGGACCCGCTCGTATCCGACCTTGAGCGGCTGTACGACCTGTCCGTGGCATCCGGACGTTCCCGCCAGGCGGAGCAATACCGCATGCTGCTGGATGCCGAAACGGAAAAAGTGATGGAGCTGTCTGCCACTCCGGCCCTGCACCTCATCACGCTGGCCGGGAGCGGCGGTCCCTCTCAAACTGCGGCCGCCCGGCTCTTCCACGACCGCTTCAGTGAACTGAAGCGATCCAAAACTGAGGGACTGATCCATTACCTGTCCGGATCCGGCACCACACGCGACCAACTGGACTCCCTGTTGGAATCGGTGCGCAAGCGATCGAAGCCGGAAGACATCCTGATCTTTTACTACAGCGGTATGATCAGCGGCGAAGGGAATGAGGGCCTGCTCCGATTTCGGGAGTCCGATACGGCCCGGGGCCAACTGCGGCTGACCGACTTTCTGAACCGGCTCGACGGGATCTATGCCCGTAAAAAAATGCTGATCACTGACCAGCCATCCCCCGGATTACTGGGACTGATCGCGTCCCGTTACGTGAACCTGGGCCGAAACAGCCCGGAACTCATCTACCTGTCGCCCGGCACGATCACCCCCCTGATGCCGGCCGGCATCTCCCTGTTCACGTACCAACTGACTGAAACACTGAGTGAACTAAGGAAGAACGACGGCTTCTCCGCAAAGGACTTTGTCGACAAGGCCTCCTACACGCTGGGCCGGGGGCAATATTATTTTCCCGTACTTTCCTTCAGCTTCGGCAAGGACTTCCTGCTGGCCGAAAATAAAAAACCGGTCAAGGTTACGGTCGCCGACCCTGGCGCTGATGCCTTGCGGGGCGTAGTGGTTACCAATACAGCAGACAAACAAGGTCAACAAGCATCCGGTCCGCAACGGAACCATGCCGTACTTGTTGCAACCGATGAGTACAACGATCCTGGGTTCAAGCGTCTTGCCAATCCTATCTACGATGCCGTCACGCTGGGTAACCTGCTCCGAGAGGACTTCGGCTTCGAGGTTACCCTGCTCAAGAATCCTACGCTGGAAGAACTGGAAACCACGCTCGGCCAGTTCCGCGATGAAAAAAATTATGGCCCTAACGACCAGCTCTTCCTGTTCTTCGCCGGTCACGGTGTATATGACGAGCGTTCCAAGATGGGCTATCTGGTGGCAAAGGATTCCCGTGAGAAGGACCCCAATTATAAAAGTTACCTTTCCTACAGCGACCTGGGGAATAAATACCTGAAGAACATCGGATGCAACCGGATCTTTCTGGTACTGGACGCCTGCTTTGCCGGCACCTTCTTTGAGAGCTTTGGCACGCGAGGCTCCACCGATGAAGCCAACGCCCGGATGCTGGAATCCCTGAAACGACGTGCGACGAACCTCCATTTCTACAAAGGGATGTCATCCGGCGCAAAACAATATGTGGAAGATGGCAAAAGCGGCCAGCACTCGCCCTTTGCATCCGCTTTACTTACTACGCTTTGGACGAAAGGGCTGAGCAAGAATTTTGTAACGGCCGATGAGATCATCGCAGACATCAAAAGCAAACCGCCCGGCAATACCGATATCTGCGAAGGCCGCTTTCAGTACAGCGATCCGTTCAGCCATTTCATCTTTGAGATGAAAAATTCCGGGAAGGAATCGAATATCCGAACCATGAATCTAAAATGACCTTTACGACCGGTCAAGTTTTTCATTGACCGTACGCCAGATGCCACAGGGGTTCTGGTCTTTGAGTTCATCCGGCAAGAATTCGTGTTCCCAGTTCTGCCAGGCGAACGGTCGGGCAAACCGCTTGATCGCATCCGCCCCAACGGCCCCGAAGCGCGCATCGGTAGTGGCCGGAAAGGGACCGCCGTGTTGCATCGACAGGCAAACCTCCACACCGGTCGGTACCCCGTTCAGGACCAAGCGGCCGCAACGGTCCTTTAACAGCCCGATGAGCTCGGTATGTTCGGTCAGGTCTTGGCGACTGGCCATAACGGTGCAGGTAAGTTGTCCCTCCAGACTTTGGGCGACCTCCAGTAATTGAGACCGGTCTCGGCATGCGACGACCAAACTGAACGGACCGAAGACCTCCTGATGCAGGATAGGATTGTTCAAAAAAGTATCCCCATCGGTGGTGGCCAAGGTCGGTTGGCCCTCTCCGGGCCCCGGTGCATGTACCGATTCGGCGACCAGATGTACATCCGGTTGCATCAGCGCTGCTTCTCGCCTGGAGGCATACACCGAGGCGATCCCCGCATGAAGCATAGGCGCCGGCGTTACGGCCTGCAATGCCTTGCCCAGATCATGCAAAAAGCGGGTCAATGACTCCGAAGCAATGCCGATGATCAACCCGGGATTGGTGCAAAACTGTCCCACACCGAGTGTGACCGATCCGGCATATTGGGTGGCCATGGTATCGGCCGATGCTGCCAATTTTCCGGGTAACAGGAATACGGGATTGACGCTGCCCATTTCAGCAAATACCGGGATGGGCTCCGTACGTTGTGCTGCCCAGTCGAACAATTGTTTCCCCCCACTGAAGGATCCGGTGAATCCGACCGCTTTGACCCGCGGATGCTGGACCATTGAACGGCCCACCTCATGTGACGCACCGTGCAAGTGCTGGAAGAGTCCATCGGGCATGTTACAGCTTTGGACCGCCTGCCGGATGATGGAGGCGACCGCATCCGATGTTTCCGGATGAGCCGGATGAGCCTTTACGATCACCGGGCAGCCTGCAGCGAATGCTGAAGCCGTATCGCCCCCCGCCGTTGAATAGGCGAAGGGGAAATTACTGGCCCC
>JBJOMF010000063.1:0-5274 GCA_046052505.1 Bacteroidota bacterium
ATCGGGCATGGTATCCTTTATTGTGGTTTCAGACCGCGCTGGGCCCTTATTTGAGAATGCTGCGGCTGATGACGATGCGCTGCACTTCACTGGTCCCCTCATAGATCTGGGTGATCTTGGCATCGCGCATGAGACGCTCCACATGATACTCCTTCACATATCCATAACCGCCGTGTACCTGAACAGCCTCGGTGGTGGTCCACATGGCGGTCTCGGAAGCGAACACCTTGGCCATGGAGGAGCTCAGCGTGTAATCGATCTGATGGTCCTTCTCCCAGGCGGCCTTGAGACAGAGCAAGCGGGCCGCTTCGATCCGGGTTGCCATATCGGCCAATTTGAATGCGATAGCCTGGTGGTTCTTGATCTCCGTACCAAATGCTTTTCGGGTCTTGGAATAGGCGAGGGAGCGTTCATAGGCTCCGCTGGCGATCCCCAGGGCCTGAGCAGCGATGCCAATACGGCCCCCGGCGAGGGTTTTCATGGCAAAGGTGAACCCAAAGCCGTCCGCTCCGATCCGGTTCGCCTTGGGAACTTTCACATCGGTGAACATGACCGTGTGCGTATCGCTGCCGCGGATGCCGAGCTTGTTTTCTTTGGCGGCAACGACCACCCCGGGCCAGTCCTTTTCAACGACCAGGCAGTTGATCCCCTTGTGCCCCTTGGCAGGATCGGTCTGGGCCATGACGAGATAAACGGAGGCCGACCCGCCGTTCGTGATCCAGTTCTTGGTACCGTTGAGCAGGTAATGATCCCCCATGTCTTCCGCTGTGGTTCGCTGGGAGGTAGCATCGCTGCCAGCCTCGGGTTCGCTAAGCATGAAGGCGCCGATGTACAGTTCCCCGTTTTTCATACCCTGTGCCAGCGGAACCAGGTACTGCTGTTTCTGTTCCTCGGTACCGAATTCCTGGAGGCCGTAGCAGACCAGGCTGTTGTTCACGCTCATACACACACTCACGCTGGCATCGACCTTGGAGATCTCCTCCATGGCGAGCACATAGCTCACCGTATCCATCCCGGCACCCCCGTAGGCAGGATCGACCATCATGCCCATGAAACCCAGACCTGCCAATTGCCGGATCTGCTCCTTGGGGAATTGTTGCTTTTCATCGCGCTCGATCACCCCCGGCAGGCACTCGCTGGTCGCGAAATCCCGGGCGGCCTTCTGGATCATCAGTTGTTCCTCTGTCAGCTCGAATTGCATATGGCACTGATTGTTGTTAGATCGGCAAAGATACAGGCCTTACACGAACCCGACAGCCTGCTCCCCTTAGCCGGAAATCATGTAATTTTGCCGTTGCATTCCCCCTCGGCATGAAAATACTTCACATCGCGCTGCTGGTCCTGGTCGCTGGAGCCATCGCCTTCCTGCTCACGTTCCTGAAAACGGCCAGCACCTATGACACCGTGGAATCGGCCATGTCCAAACCCGGAAAATACGTTCACCTCATGGCACGGCTCGACAAATCGCAGCCGGTGGAATACGATGCCATAAAAAACCCCAATTACCTCAGCTTTACGGCCGTTGATACGACTGGCCGTACCGTGAGGGTGGTTTACAAAAACGCGAAACCTGATAACCTGGAGATCAGCGACCGCCTGGTATTGAAAGGTAAATACCATGACGGAACGTTCGATTGCCAGGAGATCCAAACCAAATGTCCGTCCAAATACAAAGAGGAGGAGGCCAAGGGTGGCGTACACCCGGAAGGCATCAAGCCATGACCGTGGCCTCCCGCCCCCCTAATAATGCCCCATGGAGTATACAGGCGAGCAACTTTTACCCGGCCAGCTGGGCCACTTCTTTATCCTTTTGTCCCTGGTGGCATCCGCTGTAGCCACCTTCGCGTATTACCGGTCCACCGTCAACTCGCTGCCCGATGAGGCCGCTGCCTGGAAAAAATTAGGACGGATCGCCTTCCTGACGGAGGTCCTCTCGGTATTGGCCATCTTCGGACTGCTTTTCTACATTATCCACAACCATCTCTTCGAATACAAGTACGCCTGGCAGCACAGCAGCCGAAAACTGGAGTTCAAATACCTGCTGGCCTGTTTCTGGGAGGGCCAGGAAGGAAGCTTCCTGCTGTGGAGCATCTGGCATTGCATCCTTGGATTGATCCTGATGCGGACCGGCAAGAAATGGGAGGGTCCCGTCATGACGGTGCTAAGCTTTGCGCAGCTGGCGCTGGCCACGATGATAGCGGGGATCTATATTTTCGGATGGAAGATGGGCTCCAACCCCTTCATCCTGCTGCGCGACTCCGGAGTACTGGACAATGCCCCGGCCCTGCATATCAATTTTGATAACGCCCAGCCCCTGCGGCCGGATTACCTGGCCTCCATCACGGACGGGAACGACCTGAACCCACTCCTGCAGAATTATTGGATGGTGATCCATCCTCCGGTCCTTTTCCTGGGCTTTGCCGCCACCATTGTGCCGTTCGCGTATGCCGTGGCGGGCCTTTGGAAAAAAGACCACGGTTCCTGGACCGCTGCCGCCCTGCCCTGGGCCCTGTTCACGACGGCCACGTTGGGCGTTGGTATCATGATGGGTGCCATGTGGGCCTATGAATCGCTGACTTTCGGCGGATATTGGGCCTGGGACCCTGTGGAAAATGCCTCTCTGGTACCCTGGATGGTATTGGTATCGGGAATCCACACCCTGCTCATCCATAAACACACCGGGCATTCCCTGCGGTCGTCCTACCTGTTCTTCATCATAGCCTTCGGGCTGGTGTTGTATTCGACCTTTCTGACGCGCAGTGGCATACTGGGGGAAGCTTCTGTTCATGCGTTCACGGACCTTGGCATGAACTGGCAACTGCTGGCCTTCCTGCTGGTGTTCACCCTGCCCCCGCTGACCCTGTTCGCCGTTCGGTACGCAGGGATCCCCTCGGTCCGCCGGGAGGAACAGACACACTCCCGGGAATTCTGGATGTTCATCGGCGCCCTGGTATTCTTTCTGTCGGCCGCACTGATCATTGCCCAAACCTCGCTGCCGGTTTACAATAAATTGTTCGGCGCCCAAATCGCACCACCGGAAGACGCTGAGTTCAGCTACAACAGCGTGCAGGTGTATGTGGCCGTCATCCTTGCGGTCCTGACGGCCATCACCCAATATTTCAAATACCAGTCGACCACCCGCCAGTTCTTTTGGAAAAAGATACTGTACCCGACCTTGGTATCGGCCGTTCTGGCCGGGCTACTGCTCCTCTTCTTTGAGATCCGTTACCACAAGAAAGGCCCTGTATTCTGGGCCTCGATCTGGCTGGCACTGGTTTGCAGCCTCTATACGGTCATCGCCAACCTCAGCTACATCTGGATCGGCCTGAAGGGAAAGCTCCGGCTATCGGGAGGCTCCCTGGCGCATGCCGGCTTCGGCATGGTCCTGCTGGGCATCCTGATCTCCGCCTCCAACAAGGAAGTGCTGACCAACAATGTCAATGGCATCCCGGTACCGCTCGGGTCGAACGAAAATCCCGGTGAGAATCTCACCCTGGTCAAGGGCTTCAAGATGGACATGGGCCAGTACGCCCTGACCTATGAGGGGGACTCGGCACATCCGAAAAAGGAACTATGGTACTACAAGATCCGCTTCCAGCGCAAAGATGGCAATGAAGAATTTGTACTGATGCCTAACTCCTTTGTCAACTACAAGGGGAATGAAGGGCTGATGTCGAACCCCGCTGCCCGGCATTACTGGGATCACGACGTGTTCACCTATATCACATCGATCGCGAACAAAAAGGAGATGCAGGATACAGCGTCCTTCCGACCGCATACGATACGTCCGGGCGATACAGTATTCTACTCCGCCGGATTCATCATATTGAAAGAGGTCAGGGCCCGCGGCGACCTTCCCGAAGAGCTGTTCGGCAAGGACGGCAGCCTGCACGAGGCGGAACTGAAGGTCTTTTCAAAGAACGGCACCACCTACACGCTCGCCCCAAAGCTGGCGGTCGCAAAGGGTGAGGTGCTGGCGATCCCCGATACCCTGACAGCCGAGAACCTCACCTTCCAGTTCCAGGAACGGAAGTCGGACAATAGCATCCGTCTGGGGGTCAAGGAATCCAACGCCCTGCTGGATTATATCACCCTGAAGGCCTATAAGTTCCCCTTCATCCGCCTGCTTTGGTTCGGGGTGCTTCTAACCGCCATCGGCATTTATATGAGCATGTCGCAGCGCATCCGGGAGCAGCGCCGTAAGAGGGTTGCCTGACCGGATCTGCCATTTTAAAAGACTATTCACAGTCTTTTATCATCCGGAATTCGGTGGTTGTGATCCGTTTTTTAGCTTTGCAAGGATGATCCTGCGCTTCGCTCTGACCCTTTGCCTGCTCTCGATCGGTCTGAGGCATGCCACCGCTCAGGTCCAGTTGCCACCGCCCGCACAAGATTCCTCCGAATATGCGCTTCGCTACATGAAAGAGCAGCGTAAGAAATGGGGCCCTCATGACACCATCGTCGTTCCCGCGATCTGGTTCCAGGGCGAGATCGTCAATTACAAGGAGATGGAGAACATCTGGGTGAGCAATCTCCCTCCCTCCAAACTGGCCAAATACATCGAGGAATGGAACCGGCTGCGCAATGCGGTGTATGTCACCTATCCCTATGCCCGGGTCGCCGGATCAACGATCAACGATATCAACCTGCAACTGACGGGTTACCGCAGTAAGCTCGAACGCAAGGCTTACATCAAGACCCGGGAAAAGGAGCTCCGCGCCCAGTTCGAAGAGCCGCTTCGTAACCTGTCGGTCTACCAGGGCAAGATCCTCATGAAACTGATCAACCGGCAAACGGGCAACAACTGCTATTCGATCATCAAGGAGTACAAGGGAGGGCTGAACGCCCGGGTCTACCAGACCGTAGCCTGGTTCTTCGGAAGCAGCCTGAAACAGGACTGGGACCTGGCCGCGAACAAACTCGACCGGCAGATCGAAAGCATCGTCAGGGAGATCGATGGCGGTTGGTACAATAACCCGTATCGCCACTGAAAGCACTGCTTCCGTACCACCCGCAAATTCCACGTACTTTTGTGCCACCAACGAACCCTGTCAGCATGAACAAACTGGACATCCTTGCCATCGGGGTGCATCCCGATGATGTGGAACTGAGTTGCTCCGGCACCATCCTCAATGAGGTGCAACGTGGCAAGCAGGTAGGAATACTCGACCTCACCGAGGGGGAACTCGGTACGCGAGGCACCGTGGAGACCCGGTACCAGGAATCGGCTTTGGCCGCACGGATCCTGGGCGTGTCCGTACGGGAGAACCTGCG
>JBJOMF010000064.1:0-13944 GCA_046052505.1 Bacteroidota bacterium
AACACAAAATGCCTATTTTTACTCCGCTCAATCTCCTGTGCATGCAAATCAACCCAGGGCCGCTTCTCCAAACGATCGACTCCCCGGCAGACCTGAAAAAGTTACCCCGGGAAAAATTACACCAGGTCTGTGATGAACTCCGCCAGTACATTATTGACGTGGTCAGCGTCCATGGAGGGCACTTTGGGGCCAGTCTGGGTGTGGTGGAACTGACCACCGCCCTGCACTATGTTTACAATACCCCGTACGACCAATTGGTTTGGGACGTAGGTCATCAGGCCTATGGGCACAAGATCCTGACCGGCCGTCGCGATATCTTTCCCTCGAACCGTAAATACAAAGGGCTGAGCGGCTTCCCGAAGCGGAGCGAGAGCGCGTACGATACCTTCGGCGTGGGACATTCCTCCACGTCCATTTCAGCCGCACTGGGTATGGCCATGGCGGCCAAATACAAGGGAGAACATGACCGGAAGGTGGTTGCCGTGATCGGCGACGGAGCCATGACCGCCGGCCTGGCCTTTGAGGGCATGAACCATGCCGGTGTCGCTGATGCCGACATGCTGATCATACTGAATGATAATTGTATGGGCATCGACCCGAATGTGGGCGCCCTGAAGGAGTACCTGACCGATATCAGCACCTCGCCGACCTATAATAAAGTGAAAGACGATGTATGGAGCCTGCTGGGCAAACTGCCGGTGGGTGGAAATTTCACCCGGGCCATGGGCCACAAGTTGGTGGAAGGGCTGAAGGGCATGGTGAGTAGCAGCGCCAATCTCTTCGAGGCCCTCAAGATCAGGTATTTCGGGCCGATCGACGGGCACAACATAGCCAAACTGGTGGATACGCTGAAGGATCTGCGGCAGATCCCCGGGCCCAAGCTGCTTCATGTAATCACAAAAAAAGGGAAGGGCTACGCGCTGGCCGAGAAAGACCAGACCAAATGGCATGCACCGGGACTTTTCGACAAAACGACCGGCGAGATCCGCAAGAAGGTTTTCGAGGTGCCCCAGCCTCCGAAGTACCAGGATGTCTTCGGTCATACCATCATCGAACTGGCCGAGCAGAACGAAAAGATATTCGGGATCACTCCGGCGATGCCCTCCGGATCCTCGCTGAAATTCATGATGGAAAAAATGCCCGAACGTGCCTTCGATGTTGGGATCGCGGAACAGCATGCCGTTACGCTCAGCGCCGGCCTGGCCACACAGGGACTCCGCGTATTCTGCAACATCTATTCATCCTTCATGCAACGCGCCTACGATTCTGTGGTGCATGATGTAGCCATACAGAAACTGCCCGTGGTATTTTGTCTTGACAGGGCAGGTGTGGTGGGGGACGACGGACCGACGCATCATGGCTGCTACGATATCGCCTACTTCCGTTGCATCCCGCATATGATCATCAGTGCCCCGATGAATGAAAGCGAATTGCGGAACCTCATGTACACGGCGCAGCTGGAAAGCACCCGGTATCCTTTCGTGATCCGCTATCCCCGCGGCGAAGGGGTAATGCCCGAGTGGCGCACAGAGATGAAAGAGGTCCCGATCGGTAAAGGACGGAAGCTTCGGGACGGCACGGAAATCGCCATCCTGAGTTTTGGTCATCCGGGAAATTTCGCCGCCGCGGCCATCCGCGAGCTGCGGCCGGAGGGTCTCCATCCCGGTCACTACGACCTGCGTTTCGCCAAACCGCTGGACGAGGCCCTCCTTCATGAAGCCTGCCGTCATTATCCCAAGCTCATTACGGTGGAGGATGGTACCGTAAAAGGCGGCATCGGTTCTGCAGTGCTCGAGTTCATGGCTGAACACGGCTACACGAACGAAGTACGGATTCTCGGTATCCCCGACCGTCTTGTGGAACATGGAACCCCCGGTGAGCTGCACCGTGAATGCGGCTACGATGCGGCCGCCATCGCAGAAGCGGTACGGGAACTGATGCGTTCAAAGGTGCACAGCACTCAACCCCTCTCCTGAACCCAATACAATCGATATGAAAAAATGGATCCTTACGAGCCTGATCATCGCATCGATGCTGGTTTCGGCAGATGCCCAGATCGGCGTAAAGGCCGGTCTCAACTTTGTGAACGTGACCAGCCCGGCCGGCATCAATGCCGACAGTCGCTCCGGGTACATGATCGGCGGGTTTTTCTCTCCCAGGGGAAAAAAGATGTTCGGCTTCCGTTCCGAATTCCTTTTGTCCCGACAGGGTTATGACTTCAAGACCGGCACCAATACGGGAAGTGTCGACCTGGACTACCTGTTGCTGCCGCAACTGTTCGTGATCCGTTTCACTAAAAAAGTGGAAGTGCATGCGGGGGGGCAGCTGGCCTTTCTGCTGAACGCCCGATCGGACAGTACGGGGAGCCGGAGCTTGCTGGATTATTTCAGCCGGTTCGATTACGGACTGGCGGGCGGAGTGCAGGTATCTCCGATCCTGGGTCTGTTCGTGGGAGCCCGTATCAATGTCAGTCTCACCAGCATGCGTAACGAATCCCCTCCCAGCCCCCTACCCAGTTTCATTCCGCGTGCCGACGTACGGAACAACGTTGTCCAGTTTTACGCGGGCTGGCAATTCTAAAAAAAAGTCCCGCCGGGGCGGGACCTATGCTTCGTATCGCGTACGGTTAGGCTGTGACCGACTTGAAACTTTTCACGATCTGGGCATTCATGGTGATCGTCGTATTCAGCGCCTTGCTGATGGGACAATTCGCCTTGGCATCCTCGGCATATTGCGGAAAATCCTTTGCCTTCAGCTTGGGCACCTTGGCACGAACATCCAGGTGGCTCGAGGTGATGGCACCTCCCTCGAGGGTGACGGTGCATATGACTTCGATCCGGTTAGGGGTAAATCCGGCTGCGCCCAGAACGAAGCTCAGCTTCATGGCGAAACAGCCGGCGTGAGCGGCAGCGATGAGCTCTTCCGGGTTGGTGTAGGCACCATCCTCAAAGCGGCTCCGGAAGTCGTAATTCTTGTTCTTGATGACCCCGGACTGGGTGAGGAGCTTACCGGCGCCCTCTTTACCGGATCCTTTCCAATTGGCAGTTGCGGTACGTTTCATGTGTGTGGTTTTTTATGATGGTTGTTGGTCGTCCCATTGGGCGATCCGGTCCTCCGGATCGTTGTACTCGATGATGAAATTGTTCACCCCTTCACCGGTCAGGATCTTCAGGAACTTTTGCTGCACCAGCTCCAGCAGCGAAAGAAAAAGGAAAATAGCGTGGACCCGGTTTTCAGCAGTCTCGAAGATGCGTTCGAACGACAGGGTGCGTTGCTCGCGGGCCAGGGAAAGCATACGGTCCCTGCTGCCCTCCATCGTATAATGGTACTGCACGACGGTATGCACGGGCTTATTCAGCCTGTCCTTATATTTCAACAGCGCCCTTTCGAACGCTTTCATCAATTTGAACAGCGTGATGCTCTGGATCTCCGTACCCTCACTGTCCTCCTCTCCGATGCGGACCAGCTCTTCTTGAATATTGCCCCGCTTCACCATCAGCATCCGCATGGCCTCCATTTCCACCATGCGTACAGAGGCCTCCTTGAAGCGCTTGTACTCCAGGATCTTGTTGACCAGTTCCTGTCGCGGATCGATCTCATTGCCTTGCGCATCCAGTTCCTTACGGGGGAGCAGCATCCGGGCTTTGATGCGCATCAACGTGGAGATGAACAGGATGAATTCACTACTGAGTTCGATATTCAGTTCCTCGCTCTGGTGGATGTAATCCAGAAAGTCCGTGATGATGCGGTTGATCGGGATATTGTAAATATCCAACTCATCCCGTTCGATAAAGAAAAGCAACAAATCGAAGGGGCCTTCGAACTGAGGCAGCCGTATCTGGTACGCGGTCGGTTGCACGTTTTCGGTTGTCGGGTCTAAGGGATACCGGTACGTTACCGGAGGCACAAAAGTAAGGGAAAAGCCGACCGCCTAGGGCTACTTTTTCAGGGCATCACGTATCTCGCGAAGCAGGATAATGTCCTCGGCCGGTACGGCGGGAGTTGCCTCTTTTTTCTTTTTCAGACTATTGATGGCCTTTATGACCAGAAACATGACAAAGGCCACGATAATGAAATCGACCAGTGCCGTCACGAAGGCGCCCCATTTGAGCGCGACCTCCGCCCGAGCCTCCACGGCCTTGGTAAGTATCGTGCCGGCCGCATCCCGCGTCTCGGGCTGTGCGGCAATGCCCGGTTTCAACACAAGCATGTTCCGGCTCAAGTCTTTTCCGGTGAGCATGCCTACCAATGGCGCGACCATCCCATCGGTAAAGGACGATACGACTTTTCCGAATGCACCACCCATCACGAAAGCGACGGCGATATCTACCAGATTGCCCCGTACGGCAAAATCCCTGAATTCCTTGATCATTCCCATTATAAACCGTGTTGATTGGTACGTGGAAAATAGTGAAAATCGTCCAAGGACCCGGCTATTTTTTCAATCCAGGATATTTCATGTCGAGCTTTTTGAACAGGTCAGTCAGCGCCCGTACAACCACGTACTCCTTATACCAATTCTGATCGGCCGGAACGATGGTCCAGGGAGGCGTATGGCAGGTATTGAAGCAATCCTCATACATGCTCATATAGATATCCCACAGCTTGGCCTCCTCAAAGTCGCGTTCATTGTATTTCCACATCTTGGTGGGGTCCTTTATCCGCTCGGAAAGTCGTTTCTGTTGTTCATCCGGGGATATATGGAGGTAGAATTTCAGGATATGGGTTCGGTTGTGTTCCGTCAGCAGTTGCTCGAAGTGATTGATCGCCTGCATCCGGCGAATGGCGGTGTCATCATCGCACCACTTGTGCACACGCGTCACCAAAATATCCTCATAATGCGACCGGTTGAATACCTGGATCATTCCCCGGGCGGGGGCATGTCGGTGGATGCGCCAGAGAAAATCATGTGCGAGTTCCTCCGCCGTCGGCACCTTGAAGGACTGCACGTTCACCCCCTGTGGATTCATGTTTCCGAGTACGTTTCGGATCAAACCGTCCTTACCGCTGCCGTCCATTCCCTGGATCACAATGAGAATGGCATGTTTGGCCTCGGCAAAGAGAAGGTTTTGCCAGCCATCCAATTCCTCGACGAGGCGGGCGGTCTCCTCCTTTGCGGTCTTCTTGTCGATCCCTTCCGGGGCGCGGGTACTGTGTGCTGCAAGCCGGATCATATTTCCTTATTTAGTAAAGAAAAGATAGCAAAAAAAAGACAGGTTCTGCACGGGTAAATGCACCTTTGCAGCCGATGAAAACGAACGACGCCTGGGTCCGGTGGGGATTATTCCTTTTACTGGCCTTCATTTGGGGCAGCAGTTTCCTGCTCATGTTGATCGGACTGGAGCAATTGAGTCCCTGGCAAGTGGCCGCCTTCAGGCTTTTGGCTGCGGGACTGGTGATGCTGCCCTTCGCACGAGCGGTGATCCGGAAGGTACCCAGGGGAAAAGCCGGCTACATCGTTCTTTCAGGCTTGCTGGGAAGCTTCTTTCCGGCCTTCCTGTTCTGCCTGGCTGAAACACGGCTGGATAGCTCCTTTGCGGGCAGCCTGAATTCGCTGACCCCTGTTTTCGTGGTGCTGGTCGGACTCTTATTCTTCCGCTTGCAGGTGACCGGCCTTCAGGTCGGCGGGATCCTTGTCAGCTTCGTGGGCAGCATTTGCCTGTTTTTGGCCAAGGGGGGGCAAACCGGAGACTTGCTGTATGTGGGCTTCATCGTTCTGGCAACTATCTTTTACGGGCTGAACGTGAACATGGTCTCTCGCCAGTTACACGATGTGCCTCCGTTCGAGATCGCCGTTTTGGCTTTTTCGTTCCTGAGCCTGCCCTCCGCTATCATCCTGTTCGCTTTCGGGACCCAGCACCTGCCCTTCCAAGACCCGGCCGTGCTGAGGTCGGTCGGTGCCAGCCTGTTACTGGGCGTCTTGGGCACTACCGTAGCTTCGATCCTTTTTTATATGCTGCTCAAGCGGGCCGGTGGGATCTTTGCCAGTACGGTCACGTACGGCATTCCCTTTGTGGCCATGTTTTGGGGTTGGGTCTTTTCCGAACGGATCACCCCGCCGGTGATCGCCAGTCTGCTGGTGATCCTTTTTGGGATCTATATCACCAATGCCAAACAAAAACCCATCAGGCGGCTGATGGGTTGGATCGGAAAGCGGAGCAGTGCAGGGCCGGTCAAACCGACATGATCTCTTTCTCCTTGGCGCCCAAATGCTTTTCGACAGCGGCGGTATGTTTGTCCGTAATGCCTTGAACATCGTTTTCAGCATCCTTGGCAGCATCCTCGCTCAATCCGTTCTTCTGCAGTTTTTTGATATGTTCGATGGCGTCCCTGCGGATGTTACGGATGGCAACTTTGGTGTGTTCGCCCTCTCCATGGCATTTTTTAACAAGTTCCCTGCGGCGCTCCTCGGTAAGCGGGGGAAGGAACAGCCGGATCAACGCACCATCATTTTGCGGTGTGATGC
Organism: Bacteroidota bacterium; assembly: GCA_046052505.1. GTDB lineage: Bacteria > Bacteroidota > Bacteroidia > Chitinophagales > Chitinophagaceae > JJ008. Next base: position 6,467 of record JBJOMF010000064.1, read on the forward strand.
CGATATTGGCGGCGATGATGGCTCGCTCAATGGGCTGCAGCATGTTTTTCTCCCAGGGCTGGATGCTCAGGGTGCGGGCATCCATCACGCTGATGTTCGAAACCTGATTGATGGGCATTGGCGCCCCGTAATAATCAACCTGGATGCCGTCCAGCATCTGCGGATTGGCCTTTCCGGCCCTTATTTTGACCAGTTCAGCTTCCAGATGGCTGATGGCCTTTTTCATATGATCTTCCGCGTCAGCTAACACGGATGCTACATCTTCTGCCATGACTCTTCGTTTTAGGTTAGAACCGCTGAAGTGCGGAATGCAAAAATACTAAAACCCCCGTCAATACAGGAACCGGTCAGCGGTCGTTGGCGACCGATTTTTCGTTATTCAGCTTGACAATCTTGGAGGAAGCGGGGAATGATCCCTGCTGATCCGTCCTATCGGAATGAACGAGCCTGGACCTTTTGGAGCGGCCGTAATACAGCATTCCGTACCCGAGGCAGGACAACAACAGGATCGCGAGCAATACGATATTGTTTCCCAGGGAACGTGCCCACCAGGCCATCAGGATGAAGCCGAAATTGATCCCAACACATACCAGCCCGACGCCCGCATGACTCAGTCCCGTATCGAGCAGGAAATGATGGATGTGGTTTTTATCGGGCGAGAACGGTGAACGGCCATGAAGCATCCGGATGCTAAAAACTCTCAGGGTGTCGAGTAGGGGTACGATGAGGATGGCGATCCCGACGGCGACAGCAGAAGGTACGGGTACGGCGATTCCGGGCATTTCAGCGACGTTGATAAAGCGGATCACCAAGATGGCATTGACAAGGCCGATGAGCAACGAGCCGGAATCCCCCATGAAGATGCGGGCAGGCTGATGATTGAAAATGAGGAAGGCCAGGAGGCTGCCGGCCAACGCGAACGAAAACAGCGCATAGGCCTGCAGACCGATCGCAAGAAAATAGGCACCGAACACCACCATCGAAACGATGCCCAGTCCCGAAGCCAATCCGTCCACTCCATCGATCAGGTTGAACGAATTGATGACGACGATGATGGTGAGGTAGGAAAGTGCGAGACTGAAACCCTCGGGGAGTTCCTGGATCCCGAACAAGCCGTGCATGCTGGTGAGTCGGATGTCACCCAGGTGCACCAGGATGGAGGCGGCAATGACCTGACCGACGAGTTTTTTGGAGGCTGACAACTCCATCAGATCGTCCATCAGGCCCAGAATGAAGATCACAAGGATCGCCGCATAGTAAAATTGGAACTCCGGGAAAAAACTCTCGTGAATGGACAGCAGGGAGGATAGCACAAAGCCGCCAAAGATGCCGATGCCACCCAAGGAGGCGATCAGCCGGGTGTGGACCTTCCGCTCATTGGGGAGGTCGTAAAGTCGCTTGGACTCAGCGATACCGATGACCACAGGCACCGCGATGAACGTGATGATAAAGGCGATCGAGGTTGTAAGAAAAACTTCGGGCATGGGGTTTTCTTTTCAAGCCTATTGCGCAAACTACTGACATTCAATTTGATGAATGTTTGTGCCGGCTTGGGTTCGGGTGGACCGGAGGTTATTGGATCTGTTGGTAAGTTCGGTCGGAGTGAACGGGTTCGTATTCAAAAACGTCGCACTTTTGTCCCCGACTAACTACTTACACCGCAAGGTACGAAAACTTTAACAAGTCTTAGTATATGAAGGACCTTCCCTCCATCGCCACACAGATTCGACGGGATATCGTACGGATGGTACATGGCGCAAGCAGTGGGCATCCCGGCGGATCGCTAGGCTGCACGGATTTTCTCACAGCCCTTTATTTCAAGGTCATGAAGCACAGAGCCGCGTTTCAGATGGATGCGAAGGAGGAGGACGTGTTCATCCTGTCGAATGGTCACATTTCGCCGGCATTCTACGCAACCCTGGCCCGTGCCGGCTATTTCGATATCAAGGAATTGTCGTCCTTCCGCCGGATCGATTCCCGCCTGCAAGGCCATCCGGCGACCCATGAGCACCTGCCCGGTGTACGGATCGCATCGGGATCGCTCGGTCAGGGGCTTAGCGTAGCCATCGGCGCGGCACTTACCAAGCGTTTGAATGGGGAACCGAACCGGGTCTATTCCCTGCATGGTGACGGCGAACTGAACGAGGGGCAGATCTGGGAGGCGGCCCTTTTTGCTTCCCATCACCGGGTCGACAACCTGATCGCGACGATCGACTGGAACGGGCAACAGATCGACGGGCCTACCGAAAAGGTCATGGCCCTGGGTGACTTGCACGCCAAATTTCGCGCCTTTGGCTGGACAACGCTGGAAATGGACGGAAACAACATGGATAAGGTCGTTTCCACCCTCGAACAGGCCCGGTCACTGTGCGGTCAGGGGAAACCGATCGCGGTCCTGATGCGAACGGCCATGGGCAAGGGGGTGGATTTCATGGAAGGCACACATGAATGGCATGGGATCGCTCCCAACGACGAGCAATTGCAACGGGCCCTTGCCCAGTTGCCGGAAACCCTGGGCGATTATTGATCGGACGGGAACCGGATCATTCGCTGCGAAGGGAAAATGCCTGGCGGGAAGCCTTACGGGCCGGCAACCACGACGCCGCAAAGGCCACCCCGAAAACCGTCACCCCGATCAGTAGAAAATCGGCAAGCCGGAGTTCCACCGGAAAATAACGGATGAGGAAGGAGCCTCCCAATGGGACAAGGTGGAAGGTCGTTTGCAGCCAGGCCAGCAGGAGTGCCAGCAACATACCGGCTGCACCGCCAATGCCCGCCAGCACCATTCCTTCCGACAGAAAGATCCGGAGCAAAAACCGGCGGTTGGCCCCCAAGGCCTGGAGCACGCTGATATCCTTCCTCTTTTCCAGTACGAGCATGGTCAGGGCACCGATCATATTGAAAGCCGCAACCACCATGATAAGGCAGAAGATTCCATAGATCGCCCAACGCTCAGCCTTCATCACCGTGTACAGGCTTCGATTCTGCTGGTAGCGGTCCTGAATAAGAACCGCATCGCCGAAGATCTTGCGCAGTTCAGACCGCACCTGCTCCGTTTCAGTCGGGTTACGGAGGGCTATCTCCACGGCAGAGCAATCAGCAGGCCCCATGTTGAGGGCGCGGCGTACGAATCCGATATCGGTGATCGCATATTTATTGTCGAACTCCTGCTGGATCAGAAAGGCCCCTGAGGAGCGGATCGTGTCGCTGCTGATGTCGTCCAGCAGATTGATCTGTTCACGCCGGTTCCGCCGCGGCAGGTACAGTGTCAAGCGGTATAATCTTCGGTCGGCGGCCAGTCCCAACGCAGCTTCCACCCCGGCACCCAGCAGGAGCTTGGGATCGCGGGTGGTGCCCAGGTCATATGCCCCACCGACCAGGTGCTCGGCCACACCAGCCGTATACCGATATTGGGCATCGACGCCTTTGATATAAACGACGGATTGGTAGTCGCCGTTCTGCAACAGACCCTTTTCCTCAGCGACGAGTGAGAAATTCCGTATCCCGCCGTTGCCCCGCATGCGTTCGAGCTGGGCAGGTGTCACTGTCAACACCTTACCGGCCTTGGGAGCCAGCCTTAGATCGGTGTAAAAAGAGGAATAGAGGGATTTCACCAATCCCTCGAACCCGTTGAATACGCTCAGTACGACGATCATGGCAGCCGTGCCGAACAGGATGGCCACCATACTGATCCAGGCGATGATGTTTATGGCATGCACCGACTTGGGAGCCCTGAAATAGCGCCAGGCGAATAGAAAATGCACGAACGGGTATTGTTTGGTTACAGCGGGATCAACGGCCCTCCTCTCCCTCTGATTTGATACTCTTGAGCAACTCCTCCATCCGGAACACCTGGTCCAGGGTATCGTCGCGGTAGAACTTCAGGACCGGGATACTGCGCAATTGATGCCGGACACGTTCCGCCAGCTCCTTCTTGATCTCATGGTGACGCTCCTCAATGCGCCGCAGGGCGTGGTCAGGGTCCTTCACCTGAAAGAAGCTGAGATAGAAACGGGCCTCCAACAGATCAGGGGTGATCTTGACGGCTGAAATGGATACCAGCCCTCCATCCAACATCGACAGACCCAGCCGCTGGAAGATCTGATTCATCTCTTCATTCAGCAGACCGGCGATCTGCCGTTGTCGTTTTCCTTCTTCCATATGCCGTGCATTTTACGGGGATCGGCCGCTGACCGATCGTCCTTCGGACCGGGTAAAATTACTTACTTTGTGTATTCTCTGTGCGCCTTTTTGGCGGCAGCCCGCCCTGTTCAGGCAACCAACATGAAACCCTACGCCCGGATCTTCACTTACCTGCGTTCCTATAAGGGATCGATCGCCTTGTATTTCCTGTTCGTCCTGCTGAGTATCGTGTTTTCCATCGTTTCCATGGGTATGTTGATGCCCTTTTTACAGCTGCTTTTCACGGGACGATCCATGACCCCTGCCTCATCCGGGAATCCGGTGCTGCAGTTCATCAACACCGAGCTCGACATTTCGCTCGCATCGAGGGGTCCGGTTCATACCCTGGGTCTGATCTGCCTGCTCATCGTCGGGTTCGTCATCCTGAAAAATCTGTTCCTCTACCTGGCCTACGTGATCCTGAATCCGCTCAAGAACCGGGTGGTCAACCTCCTCCGGGAGGACCTCTACGATAAGATGCTCCGGCTCCCTATCGGCTTCTTCAATGAGAAACGGAAAGGCGACCTGATGAGCCGCATCTCCCATGATGTGGGGGAAGTGGAGGGCTCTGTGGTAGGTACCCTGGAAGGCTGGATCCGTGACCCCCTAACCATTTTGGTGACGCTCGCAGTGCTGTTCGCGGTCAGTCCGCAGCTCACGCTCTTCATTCTTGTGCTGATCCCGGTGCTCGGTCTTGTGATCGGTCGCATTACCAAGTCCCTGAAGAGACACTCGGAACAGGTGTCCCTGAAATACGGGGAGACCTTTTCGATCATTGAGGAGACGCTGGGCGGACTGCGGGTGATCAAGGCCTTTAATATCGAAAGCCTGCTCCGGGGTAAATTCCTTCGCACCAGTGATGAGCTGCTCCGGTCGAAGAATCACATCGCCTACCGTCGGGACCTTGCCTCTCCACTGTCGGAGGTCATGGGGGTTATGCTTTTTGCCGTTGTGCTATATTATGGCGGACGGCTGGTACTGCGCGGGCAGTTGCTCGAGGCCTCTGCCTTTCTTGCCTACCTGGGGATCTTTTATAACATCATCAATCCGGCCAAATCCCTGTCTACCTCGTTCAGCAATATGCGAAAGGGAGGAGCTGCCATCCAACGGATCGAGGAGGTACTGCGTACTCCCATCATGGTGGACGATAATCCGGATGGGCCACGGCTTACCGACTTTCATGATCGGATCGAATTCCGAAATGTCTGCTTCGCTTATGAGGATACTGTTATTCTGGACCATATCGATCTGACCCTATCCAAAGGGCGGACCATTGCCTTGGTCGGTTCCTCCGGTGCCGGAAAGTCCACTCTGGCAGACCTGGTACCCCGGTTTCATGATGTCACGAGCGGGCAGGTGCTGATAGACGGGAAGGATATCCGGTCCTACTCACTGGAATCGGTACGCAGCCAGATGAGTATCGTGACCCAGGAGGCGATCCTGTTCAATGACACCATTGCGCAAAACATCCGGCTCGGAAAACCGGGGGCGACGGACGACGAGGTCCGGCAAGCGGCCATGATCGCCAATGCGCACGGCTTCATCCTGCAAAAAGAAGCCGGATACGAAACCAACATCGGAGACCGCGGTTCGAAGCTGAGCGGCGGAGAGCGGCAACGGCTCACGATCGCCCGGGCCGTACTGAAGAATCCGCCGATCCTGATACTCGATGAGGCAACTTCCTCGCTGGATACGGAAAGCGAGCGCCTTGTTCAGGACGCCATACAGAATATGATGCAGAACCGGACCAGCCTGGTCATCGCGCACCGGCTGAGTACGATCCGGCATGCGGATGAGATCATCGTCTTGCAAAAAGGACGCATCGTGGAACGAGGTACGCACGACCAGCTGATGGCCGCCCAAGGCTATTACCGGAGACTGGTCGACCTGCAGGAGGTACGGTGAACCCAAACGGGGCGGATCGTCCTGTACCGTATATTTAACGTAAGACCTCCCGACTGATCACCAGCTTTTGTATCTCGCTGGTACCTTCCCCGATCGTACACAGTTTCGCATCGCGATAATATTTCTCAACGGGGAAATCCTTTGTGTATCCATAGCCGCCAAAGACCTGAACCGCATCATTCGCTACACGCACGGCGACCTCACTGGCATAATACTTGGCCATGGCCGCCTCTTTGGTCATCGGGAGATGGCGCTCTTTCAGATCGCAGGCCTGCAGCACCAGCAACTCAGCCGCAGCGATCTCGGTGGCCATATCGGCCAGTTTGAATGAAATACCCTGGAATGAGGCGATGGGTCGGTCGAACTGATGACGTTCCTGTGCGTATTGAAGTGCCGCCTCATAAGCGCCTTTGGCAATACCCAGCGATAATGCGGCAATGGAGATCCGTCCACCGTCGAGAATGCGCATCGCCTGTCGGAACCCATCTCCGACCTCACCAAGGCGGTTTGAATCAGGGAGGCGGCATTGATCGAAGACCATCTCGGCCGTCTCACTGGCACGCATGCCCAGTTTGTTCTCCTTCTTGCCCCCCCTAAAACCGGGTGTTCCCCGTTCAACGACAAAAGCGGTAGCGTTGTTGCGGGCTCGGGGCTCTCCGGTCCGGCAGATCACAACCGCCAACTCACCGCTGCAGCCATGGGTGATCCAGTTCTTGGTACCGTTGATCACCCAATGATCCCCGTCGCGGACCGCCACGCATTTCATGTTTCCCGCATCACTGCCCGTGTTGGGTTCGGTCAGTCCCCAGGCACCGATCCACTCTCCGGAAGCCAACCGGGGTAGCCATTTTCGCTTCTGATCCTCCGTGCCAAAATAAAGGATGTGTCCGGTGCAAAGAGAATTATGTGCCGCAAGGCTCAATCCTACCGAACCACATACGCGGGCGACCTCCTCGATGACCGCCTTGTACTCGAAATATCCGAGTCCGGCACCTCCGTATTGGGCCGGTACCAATATCCCCATCAGCCCCAGCTGCCCCATTTCCCGGAAAACGTGCGCAGGAAATTCCTGCCGCTCGTCCCACTCCATCACAAAGGGTCGTATGTGTTGCCGGGCAAAGTCACGGGCGGACTGCGCCACCTGCTGTGTCAATTCAGAAATCTGTAGGTCCATGTGTTGCGATCGGTCGGAAACGTACCGGAGCCGCAAGGTAAGGAACTCCCATCGAATACTAACACTTGTTCGTATGTAGTGTATGCGGCCTTACAGGTCCAGGGTTAGACCGTCATAGGCCAGATGCCGGCCCTGCGGCAGGTCGGCCTCCACATCCTGATGACGTCCCATTTGATGTGAGACATGGGTGAAAAAAGCCCGGGGTACGTTCAGTTCC
>JBJOMF010000065.1:0-5172 GCA_046052505.1 Bacteroidota bacterium
AATTATTGGGATGAGTACCTCCCCATTGCCCAGGCCGGGGAGCTGCTGCTCAGAGAGGGGGGCCGCATCACACAAAAAGGTGTTCCCCTGTCATCCGTACAGCTGATGGCACCGGTGCCCTTTCCCACCAGCTGCCGTGACGGATATGCCTTCCGCCAGCATGTGGCGGCGGCCCGGCGAAACCGTAAGGTGGATATGATCCCCGAGTTCGACCACTATCCGATCTTTTATTTCACCAATCACCACAGCATACAGGGACCGGGACCGGTACGCTGCATGCCCGATCATTTTGAGAAGCTCGACTTCGAACTGGAAGCGGCAATCGTCATCTGCCGGCACGGAAGGAACATACCCGCCGAAGAAGCGGATACCTATATCGGCGGACTGATGATCATGAACGACCTCAGCGCACGTCGCCTCCAAATGGAAGAGATGCTGCTGAACCTGGGTCCTGCCAAGGGAAAGGATTTCGCCACCACGATCGGACCCTGGCTGGTCACGCTCGATGAGCTTCGCTCCGTTGAGGTGCCACCCAAAGAGAACCATGTCGGAACCAGCTGGAACCTGCGCATGCAGTGTCGGGTAAATGGAAAAACGGTCAGCGACGGCAACCTCGGTGACATGGACTGGACCTTTGCCGAGATCATCGAACGGGCCTCCTACGGCGTCGACCTCTACCCCGGAGATGTGATCGGAAGCGGGACGGTAGGTACCGGCTGTTTTCTGGAACTCAACGGTACGGGCAAGCTCAGCGACCCGGACTATACGGAACAATGGCTGCAACCCGGGGATGTGGTGGAACTCGAAATCGAACGGCTGGGGTTGTTGGAGAATTCAATGGTGCGGGAAGAATCGGACTGGAGTATCCTGCGGCGAAAGAAGGCCTGATCGTTCGGATTGCCCCCACCCCGAATCGGTAAAATAGAAGACCGATTTGATGACTGTTATTGAACCGAATACTCGATACACGATCTCCTAATTAATACAAGGCCACCGGGATACCGCACCTGTTCCCGCTGCCGGCCACCCCAAAATGCCAATACCACTACCATGACGATCGACCTCGCCACCCTGAAGCCTGCTGAAAAACAAAACTACCTGCAATACCTGGTGGCGCCCCGACCGGTGTGTTTTGCCTCCACGGTCGACCGGGACGGTCACCCCAATCTGAGCCCCTTCAGTTTTTTCAATCTCTTCTCCTCACAACCGCCTATCGTAGTTTTTTCCCCGGCCCGCCGCGTACGGAATAATACCACCAAGCACACCCTGGAGAACGTGCTGGAGGTGCCAGAAGTGGTGATCAATATCGTGGACTATGAAATGGTACAGCAGCAATCCCTCGCCAGTTGCGAATACCCGAAGGGTATCAATGAATTCAGAAAAGCGGGTTTCACCGAAGAGCCTGCCTCTTTTGTGCGCCCGCCCATGGTGAAAGAAAGCAAGGCCAAGCTGGAATGCCGCGTACTTGAGGTGAAACCGCTGGGAACGGAGGGTGGTGCGGGCAATCTCGTGATCTGTGAGGTGCTCTGCATCCATATCGATGAACGCATTCTGGACGAGCAGGGCCGGATCGATCCACGGAAACTGCACCAGGTGGCCCGGCTCGGCGGCAACTGGTACTGCGTCGTGAATGAACAGAATCTTTTCGAGGTCACCAAACCGAACCAACAACTGGGCATCGGCATCGATGCGCTCCCCCGCTCCGTACGCGAAAGCAATATCCTCACCGGGAATCACCTGGGGCAACTGGCGAACGTGCATGATATCCCGTCCATCGACGCGGGATTCGAAGACCCGCACCTGAGGCAGATCATTCAGTACTTCAGCGTGCAGCCTGCCGAAATGGAAAAGGAACTGCACCGCTATGCGGGCCAGTTATTGGAGAACGGGAAGGTGAGGGAAGCCTGGCAAGTACTGTTATCGGGCGGTTGATCACTTCGAACCAAACACCTTACGCAGCAGATCGGAGCTTCGGGCACCGATATTCTGGCGGATGTTTCGTTCCTCGCGGGCCACGATATCGAAGAGAGCGGCCACGGCCATCTGGGTGACATGGCCCGGCAGGTCGGGGTTCATTTTCCGAAGGGTGGTGGGCAGTCCGTTGTACGTCCGGACCACATCACCATAATATTTTGTGGCTTCCACTTTATCTAACGAATTCTTGATCACGGGTGTAAAGGCCTGCAAAAGCAGGGTGGTCGTTTTCACCCGGAAAAAATGCGTGGCGCTGGTATCTCCATTCCGCAAGAGTCCGATCGCATCGGAGATGGTCATACTTTTTATCGCATCCGCAAAGATGGGTTTCGCCTGCCCGGCGGCATCCTCTGCGGCCCGGTTGATCTGCAGCACGGCCTTGTCGATCATGCTGCCCATGCCGATGCTGCGGACCGTAGTCTCGATCTTCTTGGCATCGGGAGGCAGGAGGATCTTGTAGAGCGCATCCTTGAAAAATCCATCTTCCCGGTTCAGCTGCAGGACGGCCTTTACCAGCCCCTGCGAAAGGGCCTCCTTGATGCCGGAACCAGCTTCGGATTCGGTCACGCCGCTGAACGCCTTGACCGGCAACTGGGCCGTTGACACCAGACCGGTAAAAAAAACGAATAGTGCACCGAATAGTACGCGTCCAGCCATGATCCTAATTTGGATAAAATTACTCGCTAATACACTACGCCGCAGGGGTCCGCACCAACTTACCGGTTTTTTAACAGGCTTTCAAGATGGCGGATCGGGCGGAAACAGCCCCGCAGGCCCGATGAGGCAAGCCACCTGAGGATTTTTGGGTTCGGTCGTTTCAATTAGCCGGTCGAATACGGAATTGAAACGGCTGAAAATCAGAGTAATAAATCCGCCAGCGGCTGAAACCCGGGATCGGCTCCCAACCCTTTTGAACCCGATTTTCAGGAAAAGGAATCAGTCCATTATCTTTGCGCCTGAATTGTCCGGGTTTATTGAAAATTAGTATTTTAGAGCCTGGTCTCGTCCGGTGTTCCAAGCGTTGACCCCACCGGTGACCAAAACCAAATAAACTGATATGAAAAAGTCATTCTTTCTTCTGCTGGCCGTAGTAGCCGGTCTTTCCCTTTCCGCGCAAAAATCCAAAGCCCGTGTGGGTATCTCCGGTGGGATGACGACCAGCAATATCTATGGCCGGGTAGGCGGCTTCGATACGCGGGGCGATGTTCGTCTGGGCTATACCGCCGGTATGATCGTCGATGCCCCTATCAAGGGTTCGAAGCTGACCTTTCAGCCGGGCGTACACTATGTTCAAAAAGGAATGTACACGTCCAAGTCGGATATCTACCGCGAGGCACATGCCATGCGCTATGCCGATCTGCTGCTGAATCTGGTCATGAAGCACGGAAAAGAAGGCAAGGCCCGTTTTTACTGGGGCGTAGGCCCTCAGGTGGCCCTGAACCTGCCCTCCAAGGTGGTTCAGTGGGACAACGGCGACAAGAAGGAACTGCGCCGCATTTCATTCGGCGAAACAGCCCTCAACGACTACCAGGGCATCGATTACGGTGCGAATGGTCTGATGGGCGTTGAACTGAAGAATGGCATCACAATGTCGATCAACTACACACTCGGCCTGCGCAACATCTATCCGGATGGCAAGCGCTCCGGTGAGGACCGCCTGCGCAACGGTTGCTTTGCCGTCCGTGTTGGCTACTTCTTCAAGAACACCAATAAATAATTCCCGCCCAGCGGGTCACGAACACCTTTATTAGGAGCCCGCTTCCCCAAGCGGGCTCTTTTTTTTCCGATCCACGAATCACATCAATCGGTAAACCACAACATGAACACATCCCATCTATCCGAACAGGAACAGCTCCGCCGGGAGAAACTCGCCGAACTGATCATGCTGGGTATCGAACCCTACCCGGCGCCGCTCTATCCCGTAAACTGCCATTCGGCGACGATTCGGGATGCGTACAGCGATACGGACCGGGAACGCTTTGCCGATGTGTGCATAGCTGGCCGCATCATGAGCGTCCGTGATATGGGAAAGGCCAATTTCTGTGTGCTTCAGGATGCACACGGCCGTATCCAGCTCTATATTCGCCGCGATGATATCTGTCCGGGGGAAGACAAAACCCTTTACGATGTGGTTTGGAAGAAACTCCTCGATATCGGCGATATCATCGGCGTCAAGGGATTCGTGTTCACCACAAAGACCGGAGAGATATCCGTCCATGTAAAGGAGCTCACCCTGCTCTGCAAATCCCTTCGACCGCTCCCCATCGTCAAGGAGGCCGAAGGCCAGATCTTCGATGCGGTGACCGACCCCGAGTTCAAGTACCGGCAACGGTATGCAGACCTGATCATCAACCCGGCCGTCAAGGAAACCTTTATCCGCCGCACCAAACTGATCAATTCCATCCGTAGCTTTTTGAACGAACGAGGTGCCCTTGAAGTGGATACCCCCGTACTTCAAAGCATTCCGGGCGGTGCGACGGCCCGGCCGTTTATCACCCACCACAATGCGCTTGACATTCCGCTCTACCTGCGGATCGCCAATGAGCTCTACCTGAAGAGGCTGATTGTGGGCGGATTCGACTGGGTATATGAATTCAGCCGCAACTTCCGGAATGAGGGGATGGACCGTACGCACAATCCCGAGTTCACCATCCTGGAATTTTATACGGCATACAAGGATTATTTCTGGATGATGGAAACCACAGAGCAACTGCTGGAGCGCGCTGCAATAGAGGTCTGTGGCACGACGGAGGTGCCTGTAGGCGACACGATCATATCCTTCAAAGCGCCTTTCCGCCGCGTCAGCCTCTTCGGTGCCATCGAGGAACGGACCGGTATCGATATCAGCCGGATGAACGAGGAGCAGCTTCGCTCGGTATGCCGTCAACTGCATATCCCCACCGATCCCACGATGGGCAAGGGCAAGCTGATCGATGAGATCTTCAGCACCACCTCAGAAAAATCATTCATTCAGCCCACTTTCATCACCGACTATCCGGTGGAGATGAGCCCGCTGACCAAAAAGCACCGCGACAAGCCGGGACTGGTGGAACGGTTCGAACTCATGATCAACGGCAAGGAGGTGGCCAACGCCTATAGTGAGCTGAACGACCCGATCGACCAGCGGGAACGTTTCGAAGAGCAGGTCAAACTCATGGAACGGGGTGACGAAGAGGCCATGTTCATCGATTACGACTT
>JBJOMF010000066.1:0-7083 GCA_046052505.1 Bacteroidota bacterium
AATCGGGAAAGGTGGCCAGATCGATGCCCATCAACGCGGTATTGTTCGAAAATTGAGTACCGGTCAGCTGCATACCGTCACCGCTGTCGCCTGCAAATTTGATCACCACATCTTGCAGGACTTCTCTTTTCTTTGCCATGGTAAAAGTTATCCCACAAATTTAACACAAGTTGGGCTTGCTCCGAGGCGGATTTTTGCCGCTGGCATCTGCCGATCAGATTGTGAGCGACATCGATTAAATTGCCCTATCGCTACCTGCATGCACCCCCTTGGCCGTCTACTCATACTACTCTCCCTACCCCTGGTGGCCCGGACACAGCCGGATGAGAATCTGTACGAAGCCAACCGGCTCCGGAAAGCCTTCCCGGACGACCGCGTAGCAGCCCTACGCTCCGAGGAAACCTACCGGTTCGACCGGGCACGTACGGAGGACAAGCGACCGGTCGTAACCGCTACCTGCGAAATGGGGATCGACTTCGTGGCCCTGCGGGAACAGTCGACCTTGCAGTACTACGACTTCTACAATTCCTTCAGCCGGATCACTGCCTTCCGGCAACTGGAACTGCAAAAAAACCTGCTCGGGATAAAAAAGACCCATCAGGTCGGTACCGCCATCGACCGGTCGGCCAGTTCGAGCGATTTTTTTTCTGATGACAGCCGGGTCAAATACTTCAATATCCGGTTTCGGGGCCTGGGCGATGCCACCCGAATCGAGTCGGAAAAGAAATACAATGACAGCAAATACGTCACTTCCGTCTATTTCCACAGCTTCTTTCCGGCTCAGGAACGGATCATCCGGATCCACGTGCCGAACTGGCTGAAACTGGATATCCGGGAGTTCAACTTCTCCGGATACAAGGTCCTGCGCCAGCGGAACGTGGAAAAGGATGCCATCGTTTATACATACCGGCTGCAACAGGTACCGGCCCTTGCTGATGAAACCCGGGCCCCGGGCATTGCGCACCACTACCCCCATCTGGTACTCGTGGTCAATTCCTTTGAATTCGATGGAAAGAAGGAACAGGGGTTCGCCAATACGAGCGACCTGTACCGCTGGTACCGATTCCTCTACCTCCGTTCCCAGAACCAGCCCGAGCAACTGCGGGACATCGTGAATGAATTGACCCGGGACCGATCATCGGACCTGGAAAAGGCCCGGGCGATCCTGTATTGGGTTCAGGATCACATCCGGTACATCGCATTCGAGGACGGTCTTGCCGGTTTCATTCCGGCCCCTGTACAAGATGTGTACCGGTACAAATACGGCGATTGCAAGGGCATGGCCAACCTGATCACGGAAATGCTGAAACTGGCCGGGATTCCTGCGTACATGAGCTGGATCGGCACCCGGCACATTCCGTACGACTATTCGCTGCCTTCCCTGGCGGTCGACAACCACTGCATCAGTACGGCCACCATCGACGGACGGACTTACTATCTTGACGGCACGGAAGGGTTCATGCCCCTGGGAGAGTACGCCTGGCGCATTCAGGGTAAGGAGGTTCTGATCGGCAAAGGGGAATCCTACGAGGTGAAAAAGATCCCCCTGATGGACGTTGAAACAAACCGCATGCGAACGGAAACCAGCTTCCGGTTAAGCGATAACCTGCTGCGCGGTCATGTGAAAGTGACCCTGACGGGAGAGCAACGGACCCGCTTTCACCAATATTATCACGATCTGCCGACAGACCAAAAGCGGACCGTGGTCCAGCATTTTCTTGAATTCGGGAACCGGAACCTATCGGTATCCAATGTCCGAACCTCGGACCTGAACGACCGGGAGCTGCCAGTAGTGCTCGAAGGGGATATCGACCTGAGCAATTCAATGATCACCGAAGGGAAAGAGATCTACCTCGGTATCGATTTCTTTCCGGAAGACCTGCGTGAACTCGTACCGGGGACCGGCCGGCAGCAGGATTTCGAATTGCATTCAGCCTATGTGACCGAGGATGTGACCGAACTCATTCTGCCCCCGGGATACCGGATCGCATCCCTGCCGCCGCCGCTGGAGGAAAAACAGACTGACTATGTGATTTCGGCATCCTATACCGTGAGCGACAATCGAATCCGATTCCGAAAAATACTCTCCTTCCCTACGGGCCGGATCCGGCAGGCGGATTTCGAGAACTGGACGGCATTCACCCGCCGCCTGGCTGATTTCAACAGCAACCTCATCCTGATCCGTAAACCTTGAGAACGCATCTGAAACAGCGCGTCACCATAACAGCGTACATGGCCGCCCGTAACGCGATCCGTTCCGGAATCCGGCTCCTCCTGTTGGTATGTCTTCCGACGCTGGCTGCAGCACAAGATGAGGAGGAGACGTTCAGTCCCGAACGTCTCGAGGGTATTGCGCGCAATATGAAGCCCGTCTGGGAGGACAAGGATCCGGACCTGACGATCCAACTGGTACCGGAAAAATGGCAGCAGGAAAGCGGTGTCATTCTGGCGCAGAAAACCCGTTTCTCGTTCGATAAGGACGCCAACAAGCTGGCCGTATATGAGATCACGCGGCGGCGTATCTGGCTGAATGACCGGGATGCCATTCATGCATTCTCGGCGGTCTTTTTCCGCATCGGTTCCCCGAACGATGCCGCCGGAATCCGGATCCTGAAAACGAACGGAACCGTGGTCAATGTCTCCCTGCGCAACGCCATCTATGTCGAAGACCCGTCCGAGGTACCGACGACCTACCAGCCCTACATCGGGAAAGCCAGTACCTACAAGGACAAAAGCCGGAGCCGGGTTCTGTTCTATAAGGTAGCCATCCCCGACCTTGCACCGGGCGACATCATCGACTATGCGACCATCTTCTATGATGATAACACGGTCAAAAAGATGAGTTTTTATGAGTTCGAACCGATCTACTATGTCTGTGCCCGCGAGTATCCGGTCGTTAGCCAGAAATTCATCATCGACACGGATGCGAATTCCTTCGTGAACTCCAAGGCGACGATGGGTGCACCCGATTTCAGGGAAACCGGTAACCCGGAGGCCGATTACAGCTGGGAGGACCGTAACCGGGAAAAGATACGGGACAGCCGCTGGGTGAACAGTTTGATCGACCTGCCCGTGGTGAAGTTTCAGATTGTCTTTTCCCGCACGGAGAACCGGGAAGATCTGTTTATCGGGGAACGCGGCGCCCTCAAACAAGCCCTCCCCCCGGCGGAACTGGCCAACAAGATGAACCGGCTCTACGAGCGGCTGGACGGGTCGATGTACCACGCCATGGCCAAAAATTACCTGCGACAGATTGGGTACAGCAACTTGTCGGAAGAAGAGTTCATCCAGAAGACCTATTACATCCTCCGTCACTTATCGCATTTTATTGCAGACGGATTCTCCAGTGAACTCTTTGCTTCCTGCCTGATGCAGTGCCTGGACCTGAAGAAGATCCCCTACCAGCTGGTGGTGACCACGCCGATGAATCTGACCCGGCTCGAGCACATCCTGTTTCGCAGTGAACCCGAGTGTCTGGTTCGTGTACGGGACCGGTACATCTGCAATGCCACCGTATTCTCCAATCCCTTCGACCTTCGGGAGGAATTTCTCGGTGCACCCGCCTATGTCATCACACGGGGCAGGAACCCGACCGCCACACCGGTCACGCTGCCCGGTACACAGGCGGACGATCATGTTGCCACCTTCACAACAGAGGCCACGCTGGATACGGCGACCCGTGACCTAGTGGTCACACAGCAACGTGCGATGACGGGTCTCTCTAAAAAATGGTATAACAAAGAGGCGCTGACCCATACCTCCGCACTGGACGATGACCACCGCAGTTATGGAGGGGAGGATGACATCCGTGCCCAGCTCCGAGGGGATGCCTTACAGCGGTTCGAAGAAAAACAGCGTGAGCGAAAGAAAGAGGATCCCGCCCGAAAACGGTCCTTCATGGAGGAGGTACTCTTGCAGGACTACGATAACCTGTCCGAGTATCAGGAATTCACGCTCAACAGCGACGGCCGGACCTGGCGAAAGCAGGAACTCAACTACACCAACCGGTTCCTGCTGTCGGATATGGTCAAAGGGGCGGGAGGGAATCTGCTGATACCGGTGCCTGCGCTGATGGGCGAGCCGTTGTTCCTGTCAATGGAGGAGCGGCAGCGCGATCGGGATGCCTGGCTGGGCTTCCCCAGAGGCCAGCGGCACATCATCCGGTTCATCATCCCGCAAGGATACCGGGCTGTAGGGGTATCGAACCTGAATGTGAATCTGACAAATGAGACCGGCACCTTCGCCGTGCAGGCCAGCGTGGAGGGTCAGGTACTGACCTTACTTGTCAAAAAAGTTTATAAACAGGCGGTCGTGAAAAAAGAGGAATGGCCCGCCTTCGTGACCCTGCTCGATGCCGCATTTATGTTCACGCAAAGAAAGGTGCTGCTGAAAAAACAGTAGGTTACTCACGTCCGTCGAACAGGTTCCCAAAGCCGCCCAATACACTCCCCTCTTCCTTGCGGTTCCAGGTGCCGTATTGTATGATCCTGCCGGCCAGCCGGCTGATCGGCAGAGATTGCACCCATACCTTCCCCGGACCTTTCAGGCGAGCGAAAAACAGCCCCTCACCCCCGAACATGAAATTTTTGACCCCTTTGACGAACTCGATATCGAAATCGATAGTCGGCGTGTAGGCGACCACGCAGCCCGTATCGATCTTCAGGACCTCTTCCGTGGTGAGGTTTTTCTCGATGATATACCCACCGGCATGGAGAAAGGCCATTCCGTCCCCTTCCAGTTTTTCCATGATGAACCCCTCACCCCCAAAGATCCCGACCCCTAGCTTACGCTGAAAATGGATGCCCACGCTGACTCCCTTGGCCGCACAGAGGAACGCATCTTTCTGCGCGATGAGCGTACCTCCAAGGGCCCGCAGGTCCATTGGAATGATCTTGCCGGTATAGGGGGCGGCAAAACTGACCCGCTTCTTTCCGCCAGCGGCATTGGTGAAGGCGGTCATGAAAAGACTCTCCCCGGTCAGCACCCGCTTCCCGGCGCTGATGAGCTTTCCGAAAAATCCGGTGGGCTGCTGGGCGGACCCGTCGCCGAATATGGTCTCCATGACGATCCCATCCTCCATCATCATCATGGCGCCGCTTTCGGCGACGGCCGTCTCCTGAGGGTCTAGCTCGATCTCCACGAACTGGAGTTCTTCACCATAGAGTTTGTAATCGATCTCGTGGTTGTTCCGTGCGGTCGGTTCCATATGCTCTTTTCCCAAAGGTACTCCGCATCCCTTGTGTATCGGTATGGTTTTAGGCATTATCAAAAAGAAGAAGGCCCCTGGACAGGGGCCACATTCTTCCACTGCCTGCCGGGGGCAGGCAACCACCAAAACCTAAAAAAGCGTAGCGCTTTCCAGTAAGACCTTGTCAGACCCTGGAACGCTGCATACGACCCAGCCAAATTTTTTTGCCCCGGACCCGATTGATGGCAAACATGATGCCGACCAATAAAAAGAAGAAAGGTCCGAGGAAGCCCAGTAAGGCAACATACTTAGTACCGTAGAACCGGGCCATGGGTCGTTTGAGCCGCTCGGCAATGAGGTACATGCTGGGTACCATCACCAAGGTCAGGAAGAAGGAGATGACCAGTCCGAAGATGATGGTCCAGCTCAGCGGCCCCCAGAAAACCACACTATCTCCCCCAAAAAAAATGTTGGGGCGTAGTTGGGTGAAGAGGCCCGCGAAATCGATGTTGAATCCCACGGCCAGGGGAAGCAGTCCCAGAATAGTTGCCACGGCAGTAAGGAGTACCGGGATGATGCGGATCTTCCCTGCCTGCACGGCCGCTTCCCGGGTTCGCATGCCCCGGGCCCTCAGCTCATCGGTGAATTCGATGATCAGGATCCCATTCTTGATCACGATACCGGCCAGACCTACGATACCTACCAACAGCATGATCGTGGCAACGGTCATACCGGTGAGCGCATAGCCCAGAAATACCCCGATGACGGAAAAGAAAATCTCGGTGACGACGATAAAGGGCTTGCTGAGTGAATTGAATTGGAGGACCAGGATCAGGAAGATGAGCCCGACGGCGATCAGGAAGGCCGTACCCAAAAAAGCCTGTGTCTCTTTCTCCTGTTCACTTTGTCCGCGAAGCCGGATGGTCACATCGGCGGGGATCTTCACCTCATCCTTGAAGTCGTCGATCCGCAGTTGCAGGTCAGCATTTACCCGGGCGACCATGGTAGGATCCAGGACGTTGCTTTGCAACTGAATGGTCCGGCGTACATTTTTCCGCTTGACCCCACCGGTCGTGTTGGTGTATTCGATGCGGGCGACTGAACTCAGCGGGATCGATTTTACCTGGAAGGTGTTCATGTCCATGAAGGTGATCCGTTTATTCAACAGGTCGGTCACATTGTTACGAAGGCCTTCGGCATAGCGGAGCTGTATCTTGTATTCATCTTCCCCGTCCTTGATCTTACTCACCTCCTTGCCGAAGATCGCCGTGCGGAGTTCCATCCCGATCTGGCCGGTACTGATCCCTTCCATCATGGCGCGTGCCCGATCGACCGTGACGGTGATCTCCGGATTGTTCAGGTCCACGTCGGCCTGCAGGTTCTCGATCCCGTTCACCCGGTTGGTATCCAGAAAGGAATAGAGTTGTGTGGCCACCTGTGCGATCCTGTCGAAGTCATCCCCTTGGATCTCGATATTGACCGGGGGGTCGGTGGGTGGGCCATTATCCTCCTTCGACACTTCCACGCTGAGGCCCGGGATGCCCTGTACCACGTCTCGGATACGGTCCATGTACGGCTGGGTCCGTTTGCCGTGGCGCTTCTCGAATTCCACGAAGGACACCTGGATACGGCCCAGGTGCGACTGCACGCTGCGGTTGTTGTCGCGGGGGTTATTAGCGCTGACCGCCACGTTGGCGATGATGCTTTCCACGATACTGCCCGGCGCACCCGGGGGATCCTTTTCCAGCACACGTGTCACGCGCTGTTCCAGCACCCGGGTGATACTGTCGGTGTGACGGACATCGGTTCCAACGGGCAGCTTCAAATACACGTATACGAAATTGGGGTCTCCACTCGGAAAAAAGGTGGAGCGGGTCCGGCCGGCGTTGATACTG
>JBJOMF010000067.1:0-5882 GCA_046052505.1 Bacteroidota bacterium
GGATACATCACGGGACCATGATACCTGGAAATGATACTGAATCCCATTCCCTCCGGTGTGATCGACTGCAGGTTCGCCGGATCGGAGAAAAAGGACCAGGCCATATCGAGGGAGACCGGAAGGTATTGTACGGTACGGATGGTATGAGCGGCCATGTATGGAATCAGTAATTTCGTGTATATAACCGCCGATACGGCAAAAAGTTCACCCCGCATGCCTTTGAACAAAGAACGACTGGAGCACGCTTTCCGCACGGAATATGACAAACTGAACGAAAAACAAAAGCGGGCCGTAGATATACTGGAAGGGCCCGTGATGGTCATCGCCGGTCCCGGCACCGGAAAAACACAGATATTGGCCAGCCGGATCGGAAAGATCCTGCTCGATACCGATACGGCACCCGAAAACATCCTCTGCCTCACGTACACGGATGCCGGCGTGCTGGCGATGCGGAAACGGCTCACCGGCCTGATCGGACCGGACGCCTACAAGGTGAATATTTGCACGTTTCACGCCTTTTGCAACGACATCATACAGGATAACCTTCACCTGTTCGAAAAGTCGTCACTGGACGCCCTATCGGAACTGGAAAAGATCCAGTTGCTGAAAGACCTGATCGACACACTCCCCGCCAACCACCCGCTCAAGCGATACCGCGGCGATGTGTACTTCGAAGCCCCGCGGCTCGACAACCTGTTCAGCACGATGAAACGGGAAGGATGGACCCCGGAGTTCATCCAGGAACGGATCGATGTGTACCTCACCGAGCTCCCGGATCGTGAGGAGTATCGATATAAAAAAACCGCAGAAGGGCGTTACAAAAAAGGAGACCTGAAGCCGGATTATTATGAGGAAGTGGAACGCATGAAGGTCCTCAAGGCCGCCGTCGCTGAATTTCCGCGATACCAGGAACTGATGCGTCGCCACAACCGGTATGATTACAATGACATGATCAATTGGGTCATCGAGGCCTTTGCGACACATCCAAACCTGCTCTCTTTTTATCAGGAAAAGCACCAATATATTCTGGTAGACGAATATCAGGATACGAGCGGAACCCAGAACCGGATCGTGGAACTGCTGATCAGCTACTGGGAACGACCCAATGTGTTCGTCGTAGGTGATGACGACCAAAGTATCTTCCGCTTCCAGGGAGCCAATGTGGAGAACATGCTGCAGTTCGCCGGCCGCTACAGCAAGGATCTGCTGACGGTAGTGCTCACAAAGAATTATCGATCAACACAGCCGATCCTGGATGTATCGAAGTCGCTCATCAGCGAGAACAAGGAACGGCTGGTAACACAGATCGAAGGCCTGAGCAAGGACCTGGAAGCCGCCCGAGAATCGGTTCGCAACCTGACGCACCAACCCCGGATCCACAAGTACGAGACCCAGCGGTTGGAAATGATCGGGATCTCCAAACAGGTACAGGCCCTCGTGGCACAGGGCGTAGCCTGCGGAAATATCGGTATCATTTATAAGGAGAACAAATACGGCGAGGAACTCGCCACCTACCTCCGCCAGCTGAAACTGCCCGTCTACTCCAAAAGGAGCCTGAACATCCTGGAACTGCCCCTCGCGCGAAAACTGATCCTCACGCTTCGTTATCTGGTGGCCGAACATGATGTGCCTTACAGCGGCGACGAGATGCTTTTCGAGATCCTGCATTTCGATTGGTGGCAGGTGCCCCCGATGGAGATCGCACGACTCAGCCTGGAAGTCGCCGAGCGGGGCAGCGCCGGCCAGCGCGGCTCGATCCGGCAGGCGCTCGCGGAACGTTCCGACGCCCCCCCAAAGGACCTGTTCAACACTGGCATCCACCCCGGCCTTCGACAGGCCTCGGTCGTATTGGAATCCCTGATCGCCGCCCTTCCCAACACCACCCTGCTGGAACTGACGGAAAAGCTGATCCGGGAGACCGGAGTACTCGCCCGCATCCTCCGGTCCGAAAACAAACACGGACAACTGCAGGTGCTGACCGGGCTCTTCGATTTCATCCGCGAGGAAGCCCGGCGGCGTCCGCTGATGCGGCCCGAGGGATTGGTCGGTCTCCTCGACCTGATGATAAAGGAAAATATCCGCCTGCCAATGGTTCAGGTAAGTGGCAATGATAAAGGAATCAATCTGATGACCGTTCACGGTTCGAAAGGCCTTGAATTCGAATATGTCTTCGTGGCGGGCTGTAACGCCGGTTTCTGGGAAACGAAGCGGGGTCCGAACAAAGAGTACAAGCTCCCCGACACCCTCTTTAACGCAGCCACATCAGGCAGCGACCTGGAGGAACTGCGCCGCCTTTTCTATGTGGCACTTACCCGCGCGGAACAACACCTCATACTGTCGTACACACAGTTCAAGGATGATGGGAAGGAGATGGAACCCTCCCTGTTCATTGCCGAGATCATCGATAAAAACAAGCTGCCGGTAGAGACCCAATTGGTCGATACCGAGGTGGCCAGCGAATTCACCAGCTTATTCTTCGCAGCAGGGGCTCCTGAGATCGAGCGCATGGAAGAGGAGGTGATCGGGCGTACCCTCGAGCGATTTGTAATGAACGTCACGGCACTCAACAACTACCTCAACTGCCCGCTGGAATTCTATTTCCGGAATCTGATCCGGATCCCTGCCCCCAAGAACGAAGCAACGGAGTTTGGTTCTGCGGTCCATCATGCGCTGGAACGGCTGTTCCGAAAAATGCAGGACAGCGGCACCGAAACCTTCCCCACAAAAGAGGAGTTCATCGCTGACTTCGAGTGGTACATGCACCGCCACCGGGAGAGTTTTACACGTGAACAGTTCGAACGCCGGATGGAATACGGTCGGGAGGTACTGCCGAACTATTACCTGCGCCGGATCGCCGGCTTCAACAAGATCGTCGCTATCGAACGCAACCTGCGGCATATCGTGGTGGATGGCATCCCCCTCAAGGGAAAACTCGATAAGCTCGAGTTCAACGGACATGATGTGAATGTAGTGGATTACAAAACCGGTGATCCGGCAAAGGCCATACCGAGAACCAAGCCCCCCACCGATAAAGCACCACTGGGCGGCGATTACTGGCGACAGGCTGTATTCTACAAGATCCTCGTCGACCGTTACGAGCAGCGCAACTGGAACGTGGTGAGCAGCGAGTTCGATTTCATCGAACCCGATGCCAAAAAAGAGTACCGAACGATCCGCGTGAACATCCGGCCGGAAGACATACAGACCGTGATGGAACAGGTGCGTACGGTATGGCAGCGGATCCAGGACCGCGATTTCTATACCGGCTGCGGCAAGGAAAAATGTCATTGGTGCCATTTCGTCAAGACCAACCAGCTGACGGTAGCCATCCACCAGACAGATGACCCGGATGCAGCGGAATAAAGGAACCTCCTTTCGTTAAATTCCGACAAGGAGCCGCCGGACAACCGTCAAACTAGAGAGAAACCCGCTATGTTTGCAGCCGCCACCCTCTCCGCATGAACCGATACCTGATCGCGATCGTCATAACCGTTTCCCTGCTCCGCTCCGGAGCGGTGCTGACCGGCTGTGCGAATATCGTTCCTCCGTCGGGCGGGCCCCGGGACAGTCTTCCTCCGGTACTGATCAAAGCCACCCCACCCGATTCGTCCCGGGGTGTGACAGGCACCAAATTCACCTTTTCATTCAACGAATTCATCGATATCCAGAACGCACAGCAATCGCTGCTCATCTCCCCGCTGCCCCGGAATTTCCCACAGGTCGATTTCCGGCTCAATACCATGACCGTACGCTGGAAGGATTCCCTGGAGTCCGGCACCACCTACACCCTGCAATTTGGGGATGCTGTCAAGGATTTCAACGAGGGGAACATTCGCAAGAATTTCACCTATACCTTTTCCACCGGTCCCTTTCTGGATTCCCTTCAACTCTATGGCAGTGTGGTCCTTGCGGAAACGGGTAAAGCCGACACCACCCTGATCGTGATGCTTCATACCAGCGAAGAGGACTCGGCCGTGGTCAAAGAGCGGCCTCGTTACATCGCCCGCCTAGACGGAAAAGGCCGGTTTCTTTTCCGGAACCTCCCTCCGAAGCGGTTCTTCCTTTACGCACTTAAGGACGACGGGGGCGGTCGACGGTACCTGGACGACAAGCAACTTTTCGCCTTTGCGCCCGGTCCGGTATACCCGGCCCTGAAAATCGATTCGATCGAACTGTTTGCATACGCATCAAAAACGCCCCCCATCGCCTCCCTGAAAAGCGGATTGGGTACGGGCAAGTCCAAGGCCGTAACCACCGCCGATAAACGACTGCGATACCAGACCAACCTCACCGGGAATCAGCAGGACCTGCTGGATTCCCTCCGCTTCACCTTCGAGCTCCCGCTCAAATCCCTCGATTCGGCCGGCATCCGGCTGTGCACCGATTCATCCTTTCAGCGTTCAGACCCGCCGATCCTCCTGCTGGACAGTACCAAAAAGATAGTGACCCTGGCAACGGCCTGGAAGGAGAATACCGACTACCACCTGATTCTGGAAAAGACCTTTGCCACCGATACCGCGGGCCGGCAGCTGCTGAAGACCGATACCCTCAGCTTCCGGACCAAGAAGCGGTCCGACTACGGGAGCCTCCGCCTGAGCTGGAAACAGACGGACACGTCGCGTCACCTGGTTCTTCAGCTGTTGACGGGCGAGAGCCTGTTCCGCACCTACCCGCTCAGAGGGAATGGCATCGAAGAGCCGCTATTTAAACCCGGGGAATATGAACTTCGCCTGCTGGATGATACCAATGACAACGGGCTATGGGACCCCGGTGATTTCTTCAACGGCCGACGCCCGCCGGAGATCGCAAAGCCTCTCGGCAAGAAATTGAATGTGAAGCCCGGCATCCGCAATGAACTGGATCTGCCGCTCTGATACGGGAGGATCCCGTAGCGGTATTTTTCATCCGCCCCATATCCCTTGCGCCCTACCTTTGCCCCATGCAGTTCTCATCCGCCATGCTGGAAGAAGCCGTCCGCGAATTTTCACGGCTACCGGGTATCGGAAAAAAAACAGCCCTCCGGCTGGTGTTGCACCTGTTGCGTCAGGATGAACAGGACGTGGCCCGCTTCAGCGAGGTGATCGCCCGGATGCGCAACAGCATCCGCTTCTGCCGGCGCTGTCATAATGTTGCGGATGGGGATACCTGCTCCATCTGTGCCAATACCCTGCGAAAACAGGACCTGATCTGCGTGGTGGAAAACATCCGGGATGTGATCGCCATTGAAAGTACCCAACAGTACAACGGCCTCTATCATGTGCTGGGCGGTGTGATCTCGCCGCTGGACGGCATCGGACCCGACCAATTGCAGATCGATACCCTCCTGCTGCGGGTAGGAACGGAACAGACCCGGGAACTCATCTTCGCACTGAACCCCAACATCCAGGGCGATACGACCATCTACTATATACAGAAGAAACTTCCGGAAACGGGGATCCGGGTGACGACCATCGCCCGCGGTGTTGCCTTCGGAGGTGAACTGGAGTATGCCGATGAAATGACCCTGGCCCGAAGCCTTCAGAACCGCCTCCCGGTAGAGAATTATGTCGGTATCCGCTGATCCTCTCCCCTTGCAGCATTCCCGCTTTTGATGTACCTTTACCGCCTTCTCAGGCGGATTTGTTTATTGTTCGGCCTGACCCAAACGGAACTAATAAACGTTGCAGGAGATCCTCCTTGATTCCCCGACGTTTAGGTTCATAAATACAGTTGATGAAAACCATCCACGACTGTTTGCAGGAGCGCATCCTCGTCATTGACGGAGCCATGGGCACCATGATCCAACGCCACCGGCTTTCGGAAGAAGACTATCGCGGTGAGCGATTCCGCGACTGGCCCAGCGACCTGAAGGGAAATAATGACCTCCTGAACCTCACACAACC
>JBJOMF010000068.1:0-4281 GCA_046052505.1 Bacteroidota bacterium
GAACCGCGGCAGCGGATCGTCCGCTCTCCGAAGTGACGGAAGCGCCCGTGGTGGCTGTTCCGTATGTTGATATTCCGGATTTCAAGTTCAAGGAGCGGATTCAAGTCGTACTCCGGAGCCCCGATCCATCCGCCCGCATCCGCTACCGGGTGCTGGGCAGCGGGTTGGATAGTGCGTATCGAACGTACCGTCAGCCCTTTTCAGTAACGGCCAGCGTACGGTTAGAGGCATTTGCGGAGAAGGGTGGGGTACGAAGTCACACGGTCCTGCAACAATTGTATCGAATGCCCCGCGACAAACGGATCCGCGTGCGATCCGCTGTTCATCCATTGTACACTGCCGGTGGTCCGGAGGCGCTGATCGACGGGATACAGGGAACTGCCAACTGGCGAACCGGGGAGTGGCAGAGTTATTTTGACAGCGACCTGATCGCCGAGGTCGATCTGCTGAAGGTTCGTGACCTTCACTATGCAGCCGTGCATGTGCTGCAGGATGTGGGCCCCTGGATCCTCTTCCCGAAGGAGCTCATCGTTGAAGCCAGTACGGATGGGGTGACCTACCGGGAGGCCGGTCGGGTTTCCAACACAATACCCGTGCGGGAAGGTCCTGCGGAACTGCAGGAGCTCGGCACAACGGTCTCGGTTCGGGCCCGCTACCTACGTTTCCGTGCCGTGAACGGAGGGAAGCTGCCGGCAGGGCATGAAAGTGCCGGTTATCCCTCACACCTGTTCGTCGATGAGTTGATCGTTCGATGAGGGGATCAATCGATCCGGGCGATCTTGATGATATTGGTGGGCAGGTGGAGCTTTACGGGAGTGCTGCCGGTATGCACCACCACCTCACCGCTGTGCAGAAAGCCCCGTTCCTTCAGGATCTGCAGCTGATCGGCATAGATATCATCCAGGCTTTCTTCCTCGTCATAGAAGAAGGCCCGTACGCCCCAGCTGAGGCTGAGCTGATTCACCAGAGAGCGTTCCTTTGTGAAAATATAGATGATCGACTGCGGCCGGTAGCTGCTGATCATGAATCCGGTATACCCGCTCTGGGTCATTCCGATGATGGCATGGGCCTGTACGTCCTGCGCGAGTTTGCAGGCATTGTAGCAGATGGCATCGCTGAGGAAGGAAGGGGAGTGGGGTTGCGGTCGCAGGATCTCGTCTCGGTTGTAATCATAGCCCTTCCGCTCCACTTCCACGATGATGCGCGTCATCGTTTCCACTACGAGTCGGGGGTAGTTGCCGGTGGCGGTCTCGCCGCTCAGCATGACCGCATCGGCCCCTTCCAGGACCGCATTGGCCACATCCGTGATCTCACTCCGGTTCGGCTTGGTACGTTCGATCATGCTCTCCATCATCTGGGTAGCCACGATGACGGGCTTGGCCCGGTGCAGGCATTTCTTGATGATATCTTTCTGGATCAGGGGGACTTCCTCGACGGGCAACTCCACGCCCAGGTCACCCCGGGCGATCATGATCCCGTCACTCTCCAGAATGATCTCCCGCAGATTGCGAAGGGCTTCTGGCATTTCGATCTTGGCGATGACCTTTATTTTACTGCCGGCCGCTGCGATGCGTTCCTTCAGGCCGATGATATCCTGGGGGCGGCGCACAAAGGAGAGGGCGACCCAGTCCACCTGCTGCCCCAACATGAAATCGAGGTCGGCCAGGTCTTTTTCGGTCAGCGCCGGTAGTGAGATGTGGGTATCGGGAAGGTTGACTCCTTTCTTCGGGAGCAGCGTTCCCCCCAGTATCACTTCCACCCTCACTTCTTTCTGGGGTGTGATCTCACGCACGACGACCTCCATTTTCCCGTCATCGATCAGGATCTTCTCGCCGACCTGTACGTCCTGATGAAGGTTGGGGTAAGAGACATGGATGCCGTGGCGGTTGCCCGGAACCTTATCATTCGTGAAGGTCAGCCTGTCTCCTTCCCGGATGTCGAGCGACCCGTTCTCCAGTTCGCCTACCCGCAGTTTGGGTCCTTGCAGGTCACCGAGTATGGCAATGTTGTACGGTTCGGTCTTGTTGATCTGTCGGATGAAACCGATGATCCGTTCCTTATCGGCATGGGTGCCATGTGAGAAATTCAGTCGGAACACGTTCACACCGGCCCGTACTAGTTCCAGCAACTGTTCGTAGGAATCGCAGGCCGGGCCCACGGTGGCCACGATCTTCGTTCGTTTGTTGGCATGCAGGCGGCCGGCCTCCTTGTCGTAGTCCTTGTGCAGGTATTTGTCCAGGTTCTTGCTCATGCGTGCAGGTTTGGGGCGTGGCGGTCCCGGTGGTGGCCTGTCAGGATGCCAGGATCTTCACGATCTTGAGCCACTCGTCACTGATCTTTCCTTTGTTTTTGACGGCATTTTCGAGAGGCATGTAATTCATTTTGTTGTTCACGATGCCCACGAACACATTGTGTCGTCCTTCCAGAAGGCTTTCTACGGCATGATAGCCCATCCGGCTGGCGATCAGCCGGTCCAGGCAACTGGGCGAGCCGCCCCGCTGGATATGGCCCAGGATGCAAACCCGGATCTCGGCATTGGGCAACTCCTGTTTAAGTACGGCTTCCACTTTGTTCGCACCGCCGAACTCATCGCCTTCCGCCACAACGATCAGGTTCACCAGTTTTTTGCGCCGTTCCTTTTCCCGGAGGGAATGGATGATATCCGCCATGTTGGTCTTGCGCTCTGGGATGAGGATGTTCTCGGCTCCGGTGGCAATGCCGCTGTGCAGAGCGATGTACCCGGCGTCACGGCCCATAACTTCAATGATGAAGATCCGGTCATGCGCGTCCATGGTATCGCGGATCTTGTCGATCGCGTCCACTGCGGTGTTCACGGCCGTATCGAAGCCGACCGTAAAGTCCGTGCCGTTGATGTCCTTGTCGATCGTACCAGCGATGCCCACGCAGGGAATGCCGAATTCACGGTTGAATTGGACGGCACCCCGAAAAGAGCCGTCTCCACCGATCACGACCAACCCGTCGATCCCTCTTTTCTGCAGGTTGGCAAAGGCTTTCTTTCGCCCCTCTGGCTCATAGAATTCCCTGCACCGGGCGGTTTTTAGGATGGTGCCGCCCCGCTGTATGATATTGGCGACCGAGCGTGAATCCATCGGAAGGATGTCATCCTCGATCATGCCCTGGTAACCGCGCAGGATGCCGTACAGTTCCAGGCCATGATACAGGCCCGTCCGGACAACCGCGCGGATCGCCGCGTTCATCCCCGGGGAATCGCCCCCGGAGGTCAGAACGCCGATCTTGGTAACCTTGTTTTCCATTGCAATCGGCGGCAAAGGTACGGATTTTGATTCGTCGATGTGTCTTTTAGACACGAATCATCAGGCCCGGCAGGATGAATCCGGTGGCTTTGCCGTAGTTTTGAGGCCCCAAAAATTTACAGCATGAGACTCCCCCTGATCGCCCTGCTATGTACGGTTCCGTTCTGGAGCGCCGCTCAGCTCCGCTATCCCGCCGTTAAAAAGGGCGATGCGGCCGATAAATTCTTCCACGGGAATCTGGTGGAAGACCCGTATCGCTGGCTGGAGGATGAAAACAGCCCCGAGACCCGCCAATGGGTCGGTGAACAGAACAACGTGACCTTCGATTACCTCGCTACCATTCCGTTCCGCAAACAGGTGCGCGACCGGTTGGAATACTTGTGGAATTATCCCCGGTATTCAGCGCCGCAGTTCAAGGGTGGTTACGCCTACTTTTTCAAGAACGACGGTCTCCAGAACCAGCCGGTCCTTTACCGGCAACGGGGCACAGCGGGTCAACCGCAAGTCTTCCTGGATCCAAATCAGCTCAGCACAAAAGGTACCGCTGCGATCGGGTCCTACGGCTTCAGCAAGTCGGGCAAGTATTTTTATTATACCATTTCGCTGGCCGGTAGCGATTGGCAGGAAGGATATATCATGGAAACGGCCACTGGCAAACGCCTTAAGGATACCATCCGGTGGATCAAGTTCAGCGGTTTCAGCTGGAATGGTGACGAAGGATTCTATTACAGCGGCTATGAAAAGCCCGATCAAAAGGCGTTGCTCAGCGGCCAGAACCGGTTCAACATGGTCCGCTACCATAAGCTGGGCGCCGACCAGGAGCAGGACCAGCTGATCTATCTCGATCCGGAGCACCCCCTTCGCTATTGCTCCGCTGAGTTGTCGGAAGACAACCGGTTTCTGATCCTCACGACCTCCGAAGGTACGAGCGGTTCGGAGCTGTATTTCATCGACAAGCGCACGGACCAGATGCGTTTTGAGATGATCGTGAAAGGGTTCGCCACTG
>JBJOMF010000069.1:0-9087 GCA_046052505.1 Bacteroidota bacterium
TTACAACAGCAGCTTTTGGAGGCCGGTGTGCATTTCGGTCACCTGAAGAAGAAGTGGAACCCCAAGATGCTGCCTTACATCTTTGCTGAAAAGAAAGGCATTCACATCATCGACCTGAACAAGACCGTCGAATGCCTGCAGGAAACGGCAGCGGCACTCAAGCAGATGGCCCGCAGCGGCAAGAAGATCCTCTTCGTGGGGACCAAGAAGCAGGCGAAGGACATCGTGAACGAATGCGCCCGCCGTGTACAGATGCCGTTCGTGACGGAGCGCTGGCTTGGTGGCATGCTCACCAACTTCAACACCGTTCGAAAGAGCGTCAAGAAGATGCAGAGCATCGAGAAAATGCTGGGTGACGGGTCGTTCGACAGCATTACGAAGAAGGAACGCCTGACCCTCAGCCGTGACCGGGACAAGATGGAAAAGGTACTGGGTGGTATCGCCCAGCTGGGACGTATCCCTGCGGCCCTTTTCATCGTGGATATCGGCCATGAGCATATCGCCCTTGCGGAAGCCCGCCGGCTGGGCATTACCACCTTTGGTGTGGTGGATACCAATTGCGACCCCAACAAGGTGGATTATCCCGTTCCCGCTAATGACGACGCAACCAAGTCGATCGCCATCATCGTGAATTACATCACCGCCGCCATCGCTGAAGGACTGGCCGAGCGCCAGGCCGCCAAGGAGGACGAGGTGGATGAGACAACGGATGATGAAAAGGAGCGTAAGGCCGCGAAACTGCTCGCCGAAGCGGAAGCCGAGGCCGGGCGTGGCGGACGCGGAGCCGGACGGCGCCGTATTCCTGCCGGCAGCAGCCGCGGACCGGGCGGAGCCCGTCGTTGATACGGATCCTTCCGCGACGGTTTAATAGATCATTCATGTAACTTTTAAATACCCGAAGGGGATTATTATATGAGTACCGTAACGATCAGTGCACAGGATATCAATAAACTTCGTCAGGCCACCGGAGCCGGCATGATGGATTGCCGCAAGGCCCTCACCGAAACGCAGGGCGATTTCGAGGCCGCCATCGACTGGCTTCGTAAGCAAGGGCAGAAAGTGGCTGCCAAGCGCAGCGACCGGGAAGCCAAGGAAGGTGTGGTCATTGCCCGCACGACGGCCGACAACAAAACCGGGATCGTGGTCTGCGTCAGCTGCGAGACCGATTTCGTTTCCAAGAACGCCGATTTCGTGGCCTTCGGTCAATCGATCGCCGATGCCGCCATTCAGAACGATGTGAAGTCGCTCGATGAGCTCATGAACACCAAGGCCGGTTCCGCCACCGTCGCCGAGCTGGTGAACGACAAGCTCGCATCAATCGGAGAGAAGATCGGTGTGACCAAATTCGAGCGGATCGATGCCCCCTACGTGGCCTCCTACATTCATGGAGCCTATCGGATCGGTGTGCTGGTGGGTATGGATAAGGAAGCCTCCGAGGCCGGTAAGGATGTGGCCATGCAGATCGCCGCATTGAACCCCGTGGCCGTTGATGCCGCCTCCGTGCCGGCATCCGTCATCGCCCGTGAAAAGGATATCATCATGGAGCTGATGAAGCAAGACCCCAAGATGGCGGGAAAACCGGAGGAGATGCTGGCCAAGATCGCCGACGGGAAGATGGGCGCCTTTTTCAAAGAACAGACCCTGACCGCACAGGCGTTCGTTAAGGACGGCAGCAAGACTGTGGAGCAATACCTGAAGGAAAGCGGTGACGTGAAGGTGATCGCTTTCAGGCGGGTGGCTTTGGGATGATCATCTATCTCTAGCAAAAAATAAACCGGGGGCCTCAGCTTGTCTGAAGGCCCCCGGTTCTTTTTACCCGTTTCGTTATCTGACGACCTTCAGCTGGAAGGTTCCGGCCGTTGCTGCGGCAGGGCCGCTGACACCGATCAGCACATTATAGGTATTCTTGGTCGGATTCTGGAAACTGACCTTTCGCTCGCTGGTCTGTACCTTGCCCCGGACCGGCCGATCCCACTTATGGTCGGCCTCACAAGTGATGCACTGGCTCAGGTTGGGCACCAACCGGTACTCGCTGCCACCGATACTGTAGGCATATAGGCTGAGATCGCTCTTGGCATCATCCGGGGTCACGCTGATCCGCATTTCGGAACGGGGACCCAGTGTGACGGCAAAGAATTTGTGATGGCCTCTGAACTTTGAAGCCTGAGTTCCCGGAAAGCAGGCGTTGGAACTGTTCCAGGCCCAGCTCAGGTCCTCCATCGGGGCTCCCGTGGAGAGATCGCCCTTGACGACGACGGAATCTGCGTCCTCCATATCGATCATTTGAACCTGGGAGGGCCACTGGGCATGGGCATACGCGCTGCAACACAGGGCAAGAATAATTAGGTGGAATCCTTTTTTCATGTGCTTTATTTTTATGTAAACGAAATCGGTTTATTTGACATTGAATTTAAACGTCAGGTTCTGGGGGTTCCCATCCGCTTCAAAGGGCTTTCCATCAAGCAGCAAGGTAACCCGTACCACATAGTTGCCCGAGGTATAGGGCGGTTTGAAGTCCTCAAAGACATAGGTTTCCTCAACGCCGGGCTCCAGATCCCAGTACTCCAGTTTCTTGGGTGAAATACCGAATGCTTCCTGGTCATAACGGCTGGCGCCGCTGGGGGTCGACACCACATCGAACTCAAGGCTGTACCTGCCCTCCGGCCACGCGGTGAATCCCGTATTCTTCACATAGAAATAAAGGTCGATGTCCGGCGTACCCCCTCTGGAGATTGAAAAGGTCGCTGCACGGGCTGTAATCTTTGTTTTATACTCGGGTTTCACGACAAAGACCACCCGCTCCACATTGCTGACGATCTTGCCCCCCCATTTTAGCGCCAGATCCACAGGGTATTCACCCGGCAGGGTAGGACCGGTATAATTCATCCGTAAGGTCCGGCTGGCTCCCGGGTCGAGCGGGGCCCCCAGGTCGGCCTCGACGTTGAGCTGACGTCCGACATTGCCGGAACCCTTGTAAACCATCGTGACCAGGTAATCACTCTTGTACTTCACGATGGCTACTTTCTGCGTGTTCTTGACCGTTATGGTATAGGTGTTCGACAGCCCGGGTTCCACTGTGAGATCACCGGTTCCCTTGATATTGGCCACGATCTGGGATTGCCCGGTATACATGTGGGCTAAACCCAGCAGGAAAAAGAAAAGCGACTTGCTCATCAGGTTAGGATTGAGATCAGACAATGTAAAATCAAACAAAAATTAAGGATAATTCGCATACCGGCTGCAGGTTTTGGTTTTCTTTTTCAGACTCCGGTATTTTTTTCGGCTTTTTTCTGCTTAAGCTTTCAATTACAACAGGTTCGCCTCCCGCATA
The DNA here is from genome assembly GCA_046052505.1 of Bacteroidota bacterium. Taxonomy (GTDB): domain Bacteria; phylum Bacteroidota; class Bacteroidia; order Chitinophagales; family Chitinophagaceae; genus JJ008. Next base: position 3,332 of record JBJOMF010000069.1, read on the forward strand.
CGGAGGCTGTCGTTCGTCGGTCCTGCCGGGGCAGCTGAAATGGAACGGATTGGCCGGATTCCCGTAGCTTCAACCATGGAACCTGATTTTTTTGAGGCCAACCGACACCTCTGGAACTTGCGGACGGCCGTGCACGTAGGGTCCGCATTTTATGACCGGGCCGGCTTTCTGGCCGGAGCCCCTGCACTCACGCCCATCGAACTGGGCGAATTGGGGGATCTCAGCGGAAGGTCGCTGCTTCATCTGCAGTGTCATTTCGGGATGGACACACTCGACTGGGCCCGGCGGGGGGCCGTCGTTACCGGGGTCGACATTTCCGATGTCTCCATCCAGGAGGCCGAACGGCTTCGGGATGAAATGGGGCTGAAAGCCCGTTTCATTCGCTGCAACGTGCTGGACACCCCGGCTCATGTACCAGAGACCTTCGATATCGTTTTCACTTCCTACGGTACCATCGGCTGGCTGCCCGATCTGGAACCCTGGGCCGCCGTTATCGCTCAAAAGTTGAAACCCGGGGGCCTTTTCTTTCTGGCCGAGTTCCATCCCGTGGTCTGGATGTTCGACGACTCATTCTCCCGGATCCAGTACCCCTATCGGAAGGGGCCTGTGATCGTCACCGAGAACGGGGGTACCTATACCGACCGGGATGCTCTTATAGCGGCACAGGAGTACTCGTGGAATCACGGAATCGGAGAGGTTCTCAGCGCCTTGATGGGCGCCGGGCTGACCCTGCGATCGTTCCGGGAATACGACCATTCCCCCTATCCCTGCTTTCGCAACACCCGGGAAGTGGCGAAGGGGCACTGGCAGGTTCGCGGCCTGGAAGGCCTGATCCCCATGGTGTATACCCTCAAGGCGGTGATGGAATAGTCATTTCCTTATCTTCGTCGCGAAATTTTTTTTCATGCTCCCCAAATACAAGCGCATCCTTCTGAAATTATCCGGAGAGGCCCTCATGGGCGATAAGAGTTTCGGATTCGATACCGATGTGATCGCCCAGTATGCACAGGATATCAAGTCCATAACCGATCTGGGTGTGCAGGTGGCCGTGGTCATCGGCGGCGGCAATATCTATCGGGGTATGAATGAAGCGGATACCGGAATCGAACGGGCCCACGGGGATTATATGGGTATGCTGGCCACCGTGATCAATGGCATGGCCGTGCAGGCCGGTCTGGAGAAAGTGGGGGTCTACACCCGCTTGCAGAGCGCCATAAAGATGGAGCAGATCGCCGAACCGTATATCCGCCGTCGAGCCATCCGGCACCTGGAAAAAGGGCGGGTGGTGATTTTCGGAGCAGGAACAGGGAATCCCTATTTCACCACCGATACGGCCGGCTCGCTGCGCGCCATCGAGATCAATGCGGATGTTATTCTTAAAGGCACGCGGGTAGATGGTATCTATACCGCCGACCCTGAAAAGGATCCCGCTGCCACCAAATTCAATATGATTACGTTTCAGGAGTGCCTGACCAATAATCTTCGGGTCATGGACATGACTGCCTTCACCCTCTGCATGGAGAACCAGCTTCCCATCATCGTCTTTAATATGAATAAGGAGGGAAACCTGCGACGGGTCGTTACCGGGGAAAAGGTAGGCACCCTGGTTCGCGGGTAATTACTACGTATTTTTACTATTTCCGGGGCACCGGCATCCAGTATCTTGTGCCTGCTTCTAATTATATTTTGGTGACGGGGCCTATAATGTGTTTATTGGCCTCCCCGAACCTTAACGCTGCCCCATGGATGCCCAATTGAGCCTGTCCGTAGTTGAGATCACCGTGCTGATGCTGGGGGCATTCAGTCTGGGGGTAGCTGTGATTTACTTCATTATGAGCCGTTCGGCCCTGCCGTCCGACTCGTCCTCAACCGTCAAGCAAGCCGAGAGAAAATCCGAGGAGTGGAAGCAGCGCTATTTTGGAGAGATCGAGTTCCGGGAAAAGGAACAGGATCTTCTCCGGAAAAAACTGCTTGAAGCGGAAGAGAACCTTCAGATCTATTCCATCGAGGCGGAGGAAACCCGAAAGGAGAACCGGGAACTTCGCGACCAATTGGCCCATTCCCCCCATTCCGAGTCTACATCTCCCGGCTATCTGGAACAACTCCGTGACCTGCAGTCCGGCCTGCAGGCTTACAATGATAAGATCAGCCGCTTGCTGACTGGCATTGATGCGTTACGCCCGGGTGAGGCATCATCGGGCACCCCCGGGGAAACCGTTGAGAGGGAACGGGAAAAGTGGCAGCTGCTTTTGAGCGAGCGGGAAAAGGAATTGCAGCAGCTCCGGGAAAATAACGACCAGGCTGCCGAATTACAGTCGCGCCTGGAATTGGCCCATGAAGTATCCGCAGTACTCCGGGACAAGATCGGGATCCTGGAGGAAAAGCTGCTGCGGTCTCAGGAGAGCCAGGTGGCGATGGGTGACCTGCAACGTTCTTACGAACGAGTGAAACAGGACCATCAGGAACAGGCCGACCGGTACCAGGCATTGCAGGGGGAAAAACAGGAATTGGCCGAAACACTCGCCGAACGGGAGCAACAGTTACGGGAAACGGCCCTCCAACGTGACCAGTTGCAGAAGAAGCTTTCCTATGTGGAGGAACTCAATCGTGAACTCACCGAGTTGGCGGCCGCAGGCAGTAAGCTGGAAGCTCATGTAAAGCGCATTGCCGAACTGGAGAGCATGCTCCACCTTGTTTCGGAGGAACGCGACTGGCTGGCCCGTCAGCAGCAACCTTATTGAGGAAAAAACCCGGCTTTACCGGGTTCAGTTCGTTGGCAGGTGACTCCCTTAACTTTTTTTCGCGGCCTTCTTCTTGGCCGTAGGGTTGGCAGGGCGGCTCTTGCCGAATGAGCCTTTGAACCGCTTTCCTTTTGCTGTTTTTTTATCTCCTCGTCCCATTGTTTTTTGATTTATTGGTTAGTGAACGGATCTTGTTTTGGATCAGAGCCTGGTGGCCAGTTCTTTACCAGCCTTGAAGCGGGCAACCTTGCGTGCCTTGATGTTGATCTCGGCACCGGTCTGCGGGTTGCGGCCTTTGCGGGCCTTACGTTTCGAAACCATGAACGTCCCGAATCCGACCAGGGTCACCTTGCCGCCGCCTTTCAGCGTTCTGGTAACTGCTTCAATGAACGAATCGAGGGCCTCATTTGCCTGCGTCTTGGTGATCCCGGTATCGTCCGAGATCTTGGCGATCAGATCTGCTTTGTTCATGGGAAGTCCGTTTTGGTTTTGGGGGAGCACAAAAATAGAGGCTTTTCGATACAGGCAAAAAATAAAACGAGGGGCTGCTGAGACGAAGCGAAGGGGGCTTTTGCACATTCAATACACAACCTGCATCACCGATCGGAAGGCAACAAAACGGTCCCCCCACTTTTCCATCCCTCTTCTTCGCATTTCCGTGGAGAAATCCCGAATATACCGGTTGTAATCGGACTTGCTGTTCGCATGATACTGCACCGAAAAGGTCGGTCCATCGGTCTCATCCACCTCCAGCATCCGGTGGATGACTCCCCGGGTGAAGCAGCCGGTTCCGAGCATATCGGGGAGGTGTACCTGTTCCATCCAGGCCAGCCAGGGATCGGCGATGGCAGCATCCACTTGTATGGTGACGTTATACACAATCATGGTTCAGGGGTTGAGTTCCAGGAAGACCGGACAATGGTCGCTGTGCTTTACGTCCGGGAAGATGTCGGCATCCCGCAATCGGTCTTTCAGGGATTCCGTCACAGTGATGTAGTCGATCCGCCACCCTTTATTGTTGATCCGCACACTGGGGAAGCGCTGGCTCCACCAACTGTAACGGTGGGGTTCTGTATGGAACACACGGAATGTATCGATCCATCCGCTGTCCAGAAAGCGGGTCAGCCATTCCCGCTCTTCCGGCAGGAAGCCCGAGGAGCGTTTATTCCCTTTTGGGTCATGGATATCGATCTCCCGGTGGGCGATGTTGTAGTCGCCGCAAAGGATGAGGCGCGGTTTTCGTTTCCGGAGTTGCTGCAACCAGGATCCAAACTCATCGAGCCACTGGTATTTGAAGTCCTGCCGTTCCTCGCCACTTGTGCCCGAGGGAAAATACGCGTTGATCAGCCGGATGTCACCAAAATCCAGTTGGATGACCCGCCCCTCGTCATCACTGGGCCCATGGCCGTTGCCGTATTCGACCTTGTCTGGGGGGATCCGGGTGAAGACGGCCACGCCGCTGTACCCTTTCTTTTGTGCGCTGAACCAATAGGGTTCATATCCCATCGCGCGAAATGGGGCGGGATCCACGTCGCCGGGCACGGCCTTTGTTTCCTGAAGGCAGATGACATCGGCCGGATCGGTGCCCATCCAATCGACCAGGCCTTTTTTCATGGCGGCCCGGATACCGTTCACATTGTAGGAGATGATCCGCATCGTATCAAATGGCGTAATTTGTCGGGCAATATAGCACATCATATGGAAGCCAGTATCAAAACCCACGATCGGCCGATCATACAGCCACGGCAAGAGGTTTACCTGGAGGGTCCCAAGAGCCGGGGCTATGAATTGTGGTTCGCGTTCCGGGTGTTCCGCCAGTTCATCAAGGGATTCCGGAACCTGCATTTTGTAGGGCCCTGCATCACCGTCTTTGGATCGGCTCGCTACCGGGAAGGGCATCGTTATTATGATATGGCCCGGGAGGCGGGCAAACAGATCGCAACGATGGGGTTCACGACCATGACCGGTGGCGGACCGGGCATCATGGAGGCTGCGAACCGCGGCGCCTTCGAAAATGGGGGTACGTCCGTGGGCTGCAATATCCGCTTACCCTTCGAACAGGAGGCCAATCCCTATCTGCACCGTTCGGTCACGTTTGAGCATTTTTTCGTGCGGAAAGTGCTGCTCATCAAATATTCATATGCTTTCATTATCCTGCCAGGCGGCTTTGGTACCATGGATGAGTTCTTTGAGACCCTCACCCTGATCCAGACCCGCAGCATCATCCAGTTCCCGATCGTATTGCTGGGTACCGAATTCCACCGACCGCTCATGAATATGATCGAGCATATGGCAGCCGAGGGCACCATCTCACGGGAGGACCTCAAGCTGGTATTACTCACCGACAGTCTGGATGAGGCGATGAACCATATCGGCACTTATATCCGGTCCAACTACCGTGTGAAGCCCCGAAAGCGGCACTGGTGGCTGTTCGAGCGGCGCTGATAACGATGTGTACCTAATACACAAAATTGTACCTTCACTCAAATTTGCCTGCCATGCGTTCCTCTTTCTCCTTCGCATTGTTTTTCTTCCTGCTGTGTTGTACCGGCATTGCCCAGCGTTCCGCAACTCTTTCCTCCCCCGGCGGAATCGTATCTCTGGTACTGCAGCAGGATGCAGATGGCCGGATGACCTACGGGTTGTACCGAATGGGCAAGACCGTCATCACCCCGTCCGCCCTCGGCATGCACCTGAAGCAGCCCGCCGTTCGCCTGGACCAGTTCAATTGGGAGGCATCGGACAGCACTGTGCACGATACGTCCTGGCAGCCGGTCTGGGGTGAAGTGCGTACCATCCGCGACCATTACCGGCAACTGCAGGTGACCCTCACCGACCGCAACGGTTCCGGTATTCGGATGCAGATCGTATTCCGGCTCTTTGACGACGGCCTGGGTTTCCGGTATGTATTTCCTAAACAGTCAGGCCTCAATCATTTTGTCATTGCCGATGAACGTACCCGCTTCGGTTTGTCGGGCGATCACAAGACATTCTGGATTCCCGGCGATTATGATA
>JBJOMF010000070.1:0-4438 GCA_046052505.1 Bacteroidota bacterium
CCTCGCCGGGCCATGAGAGCCGGATCACCTGATCGTACATCGAACGGGCCTTATCATAATTTTTCAGCATGAAATGACCATCGGCCGTACGGATATGTATATCCTGCGCCAACGGGTCGGAATTAAGGACCGGCGTTTTGAGCAGGGGCTCGAAGAATCCGAGCGCTACCCGGTAATTTTCCTTTCGCAGATACCCATAGCCCAGGTTATAGCGGGCATGAATGGCATTGGCCTCGCCGGCAGCCGGAGCGCCCGCATCAAGATAGGCATGAAAATACCGGATAGCCGTGTCGAGCAGGTTGTTCCGGTATGCGACCTCCCCTTTCCAGAAAAAGGCATACGGCAGGACCGGTCGGGCGTAGGGATCCTTCAGCAGCCGGTCCAACAACCCTTCCGCCTCTGAAAGCTGCCCGTCGTTGATCAGCTCCGAAGCGCGGCCCAACAACATCCGGGGGTACACCTTGCGTGTCTGCTCCGTCGGACGATCGACGGTTTCCAGCAACCGGAGCGCCTCGCGGAAATTGTTCGTACGTGCCAGTAGGTCGACCATCAGTTCCCGGCCTTCGGCCGCATAGTCCGAATCCGGATGATCGTTCAGGAAGGCGCTGAGCCGGGCGATCGCCTCGTCCTGAAAACCCAGCTCGTAAGAGAGCTTTGCGTATTGGAAGCGGGCGATCTCCTTTTGAACCGGATTGCTACTGTTCGTGGAACAGAACAGAAAGGCGTTGCGGGCGTTGGACTTCTGCCCGGTCTTCAGATAAGCATCCCCAAGCAGGTACATAGCATGCTGGCTCAGGGAATCGTCCTTGCCACTCAGCTGACGGAACCCTTCGATGGCGCGGCCCAGCTGCTTTTCCATGTAATAGCAGTACGAAAGCTCGTAAAGGTCCTCCCGCCTGACCTTCTTCGACTGGCTCACATAGGCCTCCAGATAGGGCAAGGCCCTGGCATATTCACGCCGCTCGAAAAAAGCATGACCGATGAGCTGCCGCAACTCGGCCGCATAATACTGGTCGCTGCTTCCGGAACGTAGCTTTTCCTGGATGTAAGTGATGGCCTCCTCCTTTCGTCCCTGTATGTATTGGATCTGCGCGATATAGTAGGGCACGACCCCCGCATAGGCGGGTTCGTTCTCCACGGCCCGGAAACATTCCAGGGCCTCGGCATACCGGCGGTCGCGGAACTGGAGAAACCCGTAATAATAATGTGCATCGAGAAAATACGGGTCGCCTTTCAGGCTGCGGACGCTGTTGAAGAGCGGCCGTGCCTCCTCGAAACGCTGCTGGGTAAAATAGCAATAGCCCTGCCGGAACCGCAGCGTGGCGATCTCATCGTTGCTCAGGTTCGCGATCCCGGCCTGTTCGTACGCCCGGGCCGCATCGGCGAAGCGTGTGGCGCGGAAATAGTAATTCCCCAGCTGATATCGCAGACGTTGCACCCGCGATTCGTTCTGTTCCGTCATGATGTACTGCTGGGCCGAACTCTCTGCAACCGGTTCGTTCAGCAGCAGGGCACAGACCGTATGATAATACAGGATCTCCTGGCAGGTGACCGGTTCATTGACCCGTTGCGTTTCAGTGATGGAGGCGCGAAGTTCTTGAAGCAAGGGATAGGCAAGACCGTACTGCTCTTGCTGAAAAAAGCCCTGGGCCTCACGGAATTTCAGGTCCGGATCGTTGAGAACACGGGTCTGTTGCGCAGCAACGACCTTCACGAACATCAAGAGCCATAAAACAAGGTATAACCTCATGGGAATTGCTTTAACGCCGGGTTCCTTACACACTTTCCAACACCATCCGAATGAAACGGTGCAAGTTTCAACTTATTTCACCCTTACCCAAAGATCATTCCAAACAGCTGTGGATAAGTGCGAAGAGAGCCGCCCTTTAACATTTCATTATTGATACCCCCTTCCTGCTGCCCTGCAGGCATTGCCCATTTCGTATTACATTTATCCCTTCTGCCGGAACCCTTTTCCCGGAAAACGTAGCGAATATGAATTTCGAACAGGCATCTGAAGGAACAAATACGAACGAGCCCGGATCCGGAACGGTGCTGGCAGCGACGGATCTGGTATTGCCGAAGTTCAAAAAAAACGAAGACCGCTCCGCTATCTGGATGCGTTCGTTCCTGAGCCTGGCCCTGTACCTGCTGATCGGGTATTACATCTTTCCGAGCTACCGGATCCTACTGCTGGTCACGGCGATCGTGCTGATCCACGAAATGGGCCATTTCCTGACCATGAAATGGTTCCGGTACACCGACATGGGGCTGTTCTTCATCCCCCTGCTCGGTGCCTATGTATCGGGAAGCAAGCGTGAGGTGTCGCAGCGCGAATCGGCCATCATCCTGCTGGCCGGCCCCCTGCCCGGAATTCTCATCGGGACCTTATTTTACCTCCTGTGGCAACAAAGCCCCTACGAAGGGGGTGTGGCGGGCATCAGCTACTATACCATTTCGATCCTGTTCATCTTTCTGAACCTGCTCAACCTGTTGCCCGTCTACCCGCTCGATGGCGGGCAGCTGCTGAACCGGGTATTTCTGGATGAGGATAACTGGCTGAGCAAGGCCTTCATCGTATTGTCGGCCGCACTGCTGGGCGTGTTCGCCTGGAAGAACGGCATGCCGGTACTTTATGTGTTTCCGGTTCTGATGCTGACCCGGCTTGCAGGTGACCGTCGGATGCAGGCCGTGGAAAAAAGGGTGGAAGCCGAGGGGATCCACAGGGACCTCGATTATGACGACCTGCCGGATACCGATTACTGGAAACTGCGCAACATTCTGGCCGAGGAACATCCGGCTTTTCGGGATATCGGCACCGCCCCACCTTATACGTATCACCGCCAGGAAGAAAAAGTAATGACCGCCATAGAGGGGCTGCTGCACCGCCACCTCATTCAGGACGTCTCGATAGCCGGCAAGATATTCATACTCCTCCTGTGGGCCGCGGCATTGGCCGCTCCCTGGTTGCTGCAGATGGACACCGGATTTTTCCGCCGCTTCGGGCTATGACCGGCAGGGGTTAGACCCGGTAGCGGTCGGCCCGCCACTGACGGATCGCCTCCTTGATCTGCTTGCCGGTAAGCTTCTCCTCCGCGGCACGACGGGCGAGTTCCGGCATCTCGGCATCCGATGCGAACCGCAACGCGATGATCTGACCCATACGAAGGCGGCTGTCATGCGGCTTTCCGGTCAACAGAAAATGTCGGAAATTCTCCTCGGCCCGGATGGCGCGGTCCTGCGCCCGCAGGGCAAATACCCGTGCATACCACAGAATGCCGTTGAGGATGAAGGCCACCAGCACCAATAAGGACGCCGAATACCGTGCGGACGCATCCGCCCGGATCAGGGCACTGATACTGCCTCCCAAAAGTAACATCGCCAGGGGGATGATCACATAGTGATACCCGGGAACGAATTGCTTGTGATTGCTGTAGTTCTGTTCCATAAGATCGATTGAAGCGTTTAGAATGGTTACAAATTACGATGTTTCGGCCAGGTTCAACTACTCATTTCAGTTCATCGAGCAGGCGGTACATTTTCTCCACCAACGATGCCGTACGGCCGCTGTAATTATTGACAAGCAGGGAGAATGCACGTGTACGCCCGTTGCGCGATGTATGGTAGCCGCAAAAGCCCTTGACGCCACTGATGGTACCGCTTTTCATCGTCATGCCGTTGTACACGGGCAGGGATGCGAGGAACTGGGGGAACCAGTCGCGGCTGCGCGCAAACAGAAGAGCCATCACCTGAGCCTGCGTGGTGATCCGATTCATCGGAGACAGGCCGGAGCCGTCGTAGAGATTCAGTGCATCAGGGTCGATCTGCTTCTCTTGCCAGAAACGCCGCATGACGGCCAGACCCGTATCGGTCGAGCCCCATCCCTTGGATAACAGAGCGATCGTCTTAATCAACGCCTCTCCATACAGGTTCACGCTCTTGCGATTGAACCAATACACCACTGAGTCCATTGGCGGGGATACCCAACTGAAAAAAGGCGCTTCGGTCAGAGCGGACCCCGCCGCATCGGAGAACGACCGGATGCCGCCCCCCACCCCGATTCCTGAATCGACACATGCCTGCCGAAGCTCGTTCAGGAAAGGGATAGCCGGAACCGGTAAAGACCCTGATATCCGGAATCCATGTTCTCCCAAGGGGATCGTACCCCGAACGAAACCGGTCTCCGCATACGGCCCTAGAAAGATATAGGCTCGGTCTCCGCTTCCCTTCGGACCGGTCCGGAGTTCACTGATCAGCTTTGCAGACGGACCCTCCGGTACGGACCGGAGTATCCGGGCCGGATCGCCGACCTGATCGCCGGGTTCCAGATAGAGGTCGTACTGGTTCTCGTTCCAGTTCAGTCCCACAGCACCCGCTCCATAGTAATTTCCGATATCCTGCCAGATCCATCCCTCCGGAATGGTCTGCGTGCTGAACC
>JBJOMF010000071.1:0-4603 GCA_046052505.1 Bacteroidota bacterium
TGACGGCATCCCAGGCGATCCCGTTAGGCACTTCGGCATCCGGGTCTTTTTGCTTGACACGCTCCCACACGCCGGTCAGGTCGGCTTTTGCCACCACGCTGCCGGTGGCCGGGTCGATCTTGAATATATAGGGGGCGAGGTATTGGTTGGCGTAAAGGTATCCGTTGCAGTATTCCAGTTCGTTGAGGTTGTAGGAAAGATTGCCCCCCTCGGTAACGTCCTGCGTTCTTACCAGTTTGAACGTGGAGGGTTCGTAATAGTAAAGGGTGCTGGAGCCGTCGCTGGCGATCAGGTGCGTGCCGTCCGTCGTCAGGCCCCAGCCTTCGGTCTGGATGGGGAGTTCGCGGACCTTGGCGAAATCCGACAACCGGTATACCAATACCGTCTTCTCCCGCCAGGTGAGCTGATATACCGTATCCCTCAGGATGGCGATGCCTTCCCCGAAAAATTTTTTGTCCAGCTTGATCTCCCGAATGGGTTGACCGGTTTTCAGGTCGATCTTCCGGAGCTTGGAGAAGCCGTAATTGCCGGTTCCCTCATAGAGCTCTCCGTTATAGAAGAGCAAGCCTTGCGTGTAGGAAGCCGTGTCATGTGGGTAGGTGGCCAGGATCGAATAGTTCATCACGGGGGGGGCTTTGATCCCGGTACCTCCCGTGGTGGAGGTATCCTTGTTCTTGCAGGAAACACAGGCGGTCAGCAGCAGTGCAGGCATCCATTTGTTCATGATCGGCCCGATTTAAGGCAAAAATAGCCGTCCAGCCCTTACCCGGGTGTTAAAAAGGTGCCTGGATACGTGGAAATACGATTCCCGGGGGCTTGCAGGTACCGGAACCGCCTATTATATTTGATCGGCTTACAGCCTTTCTCCAGAGTCCTTATCCCCGAAATACCCCCTCCGAATCCCAATTTCCTGCCTTTCCAATTTCCCATGAACGACCATGGCGGCGGACGTCATGCCGGTACAGAAACCATTGAAAACAATGAAGGCGGGTACACTTCTCATTTCACTACTAGTTGTCGCTTCCTCCCTGTTCGCACAGAAGGACTGTTCGAGCTATGTGTATGCGCAGGAGCGCATGCGGGCCGTTCCCGGTCTGGCAACGGTGCAGGGCCGGCTCGAGGAGTTCATCGGTGTGCAGTCGGGTCCCGATCCATCGGCCCGCCTGACCGGTTCGGTGATCCGGATCCCCGTCGTCGTTCACATCCTTTATAATTCACCTGCTGAAAATATTTCCGATGCACAGGTGTCGGCCCAGATTGCTGTGCTCAATGACTGTTTTCGTAAAACAAATGCCGATACGTCCAAGATCCCGGCCTGGTTCCGGCCACTGGCGGCGGATTGTGGGATCGAGTTTGTGCTGGCTACCGCGGATCCGCGCAAGCGGGCCACCAGTGGGATCGTTCGCAAGTACACGCCGGTCAAATTCTGGCAGCCAAACGACAAGATGAAGTTCAGCGCGGAACTGGGTGATGATGCCTGGGATGCCCGACAGTATCTGAATATCTGGGTCTGCAATGTGGAGCGTGTAGCCGGTTATGCCAGTGTTCCAGGAGATGACCCTTTACGCGATGGTCTGGTGATCCGTACCTCCGTCTTTGGAAAGAATACCGGGGTTGCGGGGTATGATATGGGGAAGACGGCCGTTCACGAGGCAGGTCACTGGCTGGGGCTGAAACATATCTGGGGCGATACCTACTGCGGCGATGACGGCGTTGCCGATACCCCGAAGCAGGCCGGATTCAATGTCAATTGTCCCAGTGCCAGCCGGGTCACTTGCGGAAATGGTCCTTACGGGGATATGTTCATGAATTATATGGACCTCACCAGTGATGCCTGCATGAGTCTATTCACCAATGGTCAACGTGACCGCATGCTCGCGCTGTTCCGGAGCGGGGGGCCTCGCAACAGCCTGCTCGGCTCTTCTGGACTGAATCCGCCCCTGGTCCAGGAGGTTGCCCTGCCGCCGCTGCCCGATCCAATTAAGCCGCAGTCGGCCCGGTTGTTCCCGAATCCAGCCAGCGATCTGTTGCAGCTCGACCTGTCATACGATGCGAGCTGGGCGGGTCAGACCCTGCGCGTGGTGGACCTTCAGGGTCAGGTAAGTCAAACAGTCGTGATCAGGGACCGTATTCAACGTATCGATATCAGCCGGCTTCGCGCAGGCGTGTACGTGCTCATCGCGATGAAGTCGGGAGGTGAGACGATCCAGTTCCGGTTCGTGAAGTTTTGAGTCGCAGCCAAAAAGCTAACATCCGGTCTTTCCAGACCACGTCCAATCAGGGGCCATTCCGCAAGGGATGGCCTTTTTTCATTTCCGGGACGATATGTATGTCAGAGGTGTATGGCCTCACCATAGGCCACTTCAACGGCATCTTTCACGCTTTCGCTGATCGTGGGTTGGGGGTGAACGGCATTGAGCACTTCCTGGTAGGTGGTCTCCAGTTTACGGGCCGTCACCGTTTCCGCGATCATCTCCGTGACATTGTATCCGATCATGTGCGTACCCAGCCACTCGCCGTATTTTGCATCGAAGATGACCTTGATGAACCCTTCGGTATGGCCGGCAGCAGAGGCTTTTCCACTGGCACTCAGCGGGAACTTGCCGACTTTGATATCGAAGCCGGCATCCCGGGCCTGCTTCTCGGTGTAGCCTACGGATGCGATCTCGGGGATGCAGTAGGTACAACCGGGGATATTGTTGTAGTCGATCGCTTCGGGCTGGTGATGGTATTTGTGTTCGTTGTAGGCGATCGCTTCCACGCATACGATCCCTTCCTTGCTGGCAACATGGGCCAGGGCCTGCCCCGGGGAGCAGTCGCCGATGGCGTAGATACCGGGAATGCTGGACTGACCGTATTTGTCGACCAGGATGCGTCCCTTGTCGGTCTTTACCCCCAAAGCTTCCAGGCCGATGCCTTCGATGTTCGCGGTCACCCCGACCGCACTCAGCAGCATGTCGGCTTCCAGCACCTGGTTGCCGGTGGCAGTCTTCACAGTAGCCTTTACGCCGGTTCCGGACGTGTCCACAGCCGTCACCTCACTCCCGGTGAGGATTGTGATGCCGCTTTTCTTGTACTGCTTTTCGAGCTCCTTGGAGATGTCCTCATCCTCTACGGGAACGATTCGCGGCAGGTATTCCACGATGGTCACTTTTGTGCCCATGCTGTTGTAGAAATAGGCGAACTCGACACCGATAGCCCCGCTGCCCACAATGATCAGGGAAGCCGGCTGCTTGGGCAGTACCATGGCCTCTCTGTATCCGATGATCTTTTGTCCGTCGATCTTCATGGAGGGCAGTTCCCGGCTCCGGCCACCCGTGGCGATGATGATATGACGTGCCTCCACCGGTTGTATCTTTCCATCGGCACCTGTTACCTCCAGTTTTCCCTTACCGGCCAGTTTGCCGAAGCCCATGATCACGTCGATCTTGTTCTTCTTCATCAGAAACTGAACGCCTTTGCTCATCTTGTCGGCCACCCCGCGGCTTCGTTTGATGACGGCGTCGAATTTCGGGCTGCCCGTGGCTTCAATGCCGAAATCGCCGGCATGTTTGATAGTTTCAAACACCTGGGCACTTTTCAGCAAGGCCTTCGTGGGAATGCAGCCCCAGTTGAGGCAAACCCCGCCCAGGCTCTCTTTTTCAATGACGGCCGTTTTGAAGCCGAGTTGCGAGGCACGGATGGCGGCCACATAACCGCCCGGGCCGCTGCCCAAAACCACTACGTCGTATATCATATTGTGTGTTATAAATGATTTTAAATCAAGCCGCAAAGCTACTGCAAAAAAAGGATTTCCTTTCCGGCCCCCAGCCCGATGCTGGGTCCTGCTGACCGGGTTTGCTTGCGGTCTGCCCGCCCGGAACCCTTGGAAGGCGATCGCTGGATCCGGTCTTGTATTTCAATAAGTTACGTTCTTGAAATGGGCTCATCCAATCAGATAAAAAACTGCTAATTGGAGATGTACCGAACGGTTTTTTCATTACCTTTGCCGTCCAAAAATTTGTATTCCAATGGCCAGAGTATGTCAGGTGACGGGCAAGACCCCGGTGGGTGGACACAAAGTGTCGCACTCCAACATCAAGACCAAGCGCCGCTTCCTGCCCAATTTGCAGAAGAAGCGGTTTTATCTCGCAGAGGAGGACAAGTGGATCACCCTGAAGTTGAGTACGGAGGCCATACGCACCATCAATAAAAAAGGTCTTTACACGGTCGTGAAGGAATTGCGGTCCAGGGGTGAACACGTCTGATCCGTTATTCCGATCCTACCACAAACGAATAAACACACATTACCATGGCAAAGAAAGGCAATCGCGTACAGGTGATCCTTGAATGCACGGAGCACAAGAACAGTGGCCAGCCGGGCACCAGCCGCTACATTACGGTGAAGAACAAGAAGAATAACCCCGAGCGTCTGGAACTGAAGAAGTTCAACCCGATCCTGAAAAAAGTTACCGTACATAAAGAAATCAAGTAATCATGGCAAAAGCAGCAAAAACGGCGATCAAGAAAGACCCTAAGCTGGCCGCCGAGGCAAAGAACTACACCAAGGTGATCAAGGCTGTCCGCAGTCCCAAGACCGGCGCCTACACCTTCAAGGAAGTAA
>JBJOMF010000072.1:0-6252 GCA_046052505.1 Bacteroidota bacterium
GAGCGGGGCGGCAAAGCGCCTGTGATCACCTCCCATTCCGTGATGGATAGCCCCGACCCCGTGAGCCGGGTGATGCCGCCGATCAGCACCTGTATGATGATCATCCCTACGCCCACAAGGAGCCAGACCGCGACCGGCCGGGAAGAACGTTGGATCGTAACTGAAGCCATAGTTGCTGCAAAGGTAACGGCCGCCTGACGGCCCGTTCTGCTTTTGTTGAACCGGATTCCGGAACTTGCAGGGAATGCTACAACCCTATTTCAGTCTGGACGGCCCCGAGGCCGGTTGTGATGAGGCCGGACGGGGCTGTCTTGCCGGTCCGGTATTCGCTGCAGCTGTGATCCTGCCGCCGGACTTCTCGCATCCCCTGCTGAATGATTCCAAGCAGGTATCGGAAAAGAACCGCGAAGAACTCCGGACCGTGATCGAGGCCGCTGCGATCAGCTATGCCGTGGCGCATGTAAGTCCGCAGGAAATCGACCGGATCAATATCCTCAAGGCATCCTTCCGGGCCATGCACCTGGCGCTCGACGCACTCACCGTTACGCCCCGCCTGCTGCTGATCGACGGCAACCGGTTCACGAACTACCGGCGGATCCCGCATCGCTGCATCGTGAAGGGCGATGCGATCTATGCCTCCATTGCTGCGGCGAGCATCCTGGCCAAGACCGCACGTGATTGCTACATGAAAGAACTGCATCTGGCCTGTCCGCAATACGGGTGGGATGAGAACAAGGGATACGGTACCGCCGTGCACCGGGCGGCCATCAAACGATACGGCTTCAGCCCCCATCACCGGATGAGCTTCAAGGTCAGGGAGCCGGGAGCGGAACTATTCGGTCCCGGCTGAGGATGCGGGAACAATGGATGTTGCCGCGGTCCCGGACCATCCGCAATATTTTTCACGCCCTGCTTATCTTTGCACTCATGCTGCTCAAGCCGGTAACCACCGTTGACAACATAGAGCCCGCGACCTTTCGGAAAGAGTTCTATGAACCCGGGATCCCGGTCGTGATCAGGGGCCTGTCCCGCAATTGGCCGGCCGCCACCCGGTGGAACTGGGACTATTTCAAGCAGCTCGTGGGCGAACAGCAGGTACCCCTTTACAACAACACCAAGAGCGACGCGTACACCCCCATCAACCGGGCCGACGACTACAAGACCTTTGGTGAGTACATCGACATGATCCGCTGCGGTCCGGCCGGTTGGCGCATTTTCCTGTTCAATATTTTCGACCATGCCCCGGAGCTCACACGGGATTTCACCTGGCCAGAGCACCTCATGAGGGGTTTCGTGAAAAAATACCCCATGCTGTTCGTTGGCGGTGCGGGCAGCATCACCCATATGCATTTCGATATCGACCTCTCCCACATCCTACACACCCAGTTCGGCGGACGCAAACGGGTGCTGATGTTCCCATTCAACGAACAGCATAAGCTCTACAGAAAGCCCTGGGAGGTACTGAGTCTGGCCGATTTCTCCAACTATTACGTGGAAGGCGCCATCGACTACGAGAAGTTCCCCGCCCTGAAAATGGCCCGGGGACTGGATTTCATCCTCGAGCCCGGCGATACGCTGTTCATGCCCTCCGGCTACTGGCATCACATGGAATACCTCGAGAGCGGTTTTGCGATGAGCCTGCGGGCCCTGCAGCCCACCCTCCGCGGAAAATTAAGGGGTGTCTGGAACCTCTTCGGCATGCGCAGCATCGATTCGATGATGAAACGCACCGCTCCCAAGTGGTGGTACGAGCGCAAGAAGCGTCGCATCTTCTCCAATGCGGAACGGGAGCTGGCTCAGGCCTGAGCGCCTAGCGGTCCGCTTCCTTCGCGGGGTCCCAGAAGCGTTCCCTGAAATCCACGACCCGATCCTCACGCACCAACACCCCTTCCTTCTTCAGCAATCGTTCCATGCGGTCGGGAGTGCCAAAATGATGCTTGCCGCTGAGCATGCCCAGTCGGTTCACCACACGATGGGCGGGTACGGCCGGCCGCACCCGATGCGAGCTGTTCATGGCCCATCCTACCATGCGTGCGGAAAGCCGGGAGCCCAGACAGGCTGCAATGGCTCCATAAGTCGTGACCCGGCCTCGCGGCACGTGCCGGACGAGCTGGTATACCCGTTCAAAAAAACATTCCTCGGTCGTCCCGGATGGAAGAATGGTCTTTAACGGGACGGGGTGCTGGCGGCGGGTCATACGACAAAGGTACTGGCGGGAGGGATTAGGTACCGGATGAGCGATCGTGCACCTGTTTTGCCTCGAGCAGCTCGGAGCGCCGCGGCTCCGGAACATTCTCATAATTGAACGGGCAATGGCGACAGCCATTCCCGCAACAATATCCTTTTTCCAGGTGATAGGCTTCCGTCAATACAACGAAGCCGGCCTCGTTGAAATAATAATGGACCCCTTCAATCAGTTGGTTCATGTTCCTGGAGCTTTTCCTTCAGCACGATATCCTGCTCTCGGCCCGGCAACACCTCCGGCAGGCTGAAACAGAGGTAATGGATCCGATGGCTTCCGGCGATATCAAGGGATTCATAATGCGTTCGGATACGAAGTTCCGGTTTCACCGCATCCGCCGCAAAGACATCGTCCGAAGCCTCCTGAAGCCGGCAGTCATAAAGACCAATGACCTGCTGGGTAAACCGGTAAAGGTCCGGACTGTCCGTCTTCAGGTGTATACAACCACCCGGACGCAGGATTTGTTTGTACAGCCGAAGGAATTTCGGGTGGGTAAGCCGCTTTTTGGCCTTTGATAGACGGAGCTGGGGGTCGGGAAAGGTGATCCAGATCTCCGCCACCTCGCCGGCAGCAAAATAATCGGCCAGCTGGTCGATCTGTGCGCGCAGGAATGCCACATTTTGCAGCCCCTCCCTGAGCGCGGCCCGGGCGCCCACCCAGAGCCGGTTTCCCTTGATATCGACACCTATGAAATTCCGGTCTGGGTACATCCGTCCCAGGCCGAGGGCATACTCACCTTTGCCGCAGGCCAGCTCCAGCGTGATGGGCCGTTCATTCCCGAAGAAATCGGACCAGCGGCCCGCCCTGTCCGATGGGAACTGTAGGACATTTGAAAAGGTGTTGAGTTCGGCGAACCGTTGCAGTTTATTCTGACCCATGCGGATCAAAGATACTGTCCTCAGAATTTGATCATGAAACCGAGACCGACCAGCGACTTGAGCTGGGTGGCCGGAGCGTTCTTGCCGGGCCCGAATAAGCGTACATCATCATCATAGATGAGGTCCACGCTCCAGGTCATGCTGAGCAACTTGCCCAATTTGGCATTGAGTACATTCGACATGAACACGTCTATGTTCTCCGGATTGTGGCGGTAATTGGAGAACAGGTCCAGGCGGCCCTTATAGGTGATGAATTTGTTCAGTGCCTTCAGGTAGTTGATCGTGGCAAACCCCCCGAACTCGAGGGCCGATCCCTTTCCGGGTTCCACCCCGTAAAGGCCTCTGTTGGCCAGAGCCGTGTCGCGAACAATGACCCAGCGGGCTGTCATGGGGGAGAAATAAATGGACAGGTCTGCATTGGGCTTGACGTCCAGCCCCGCACTGAACAGCATATAGGCAGGCGCCAGAAAGGTGGATGCGAAGGTCTTTACGTTGTTGGGGAAGATATACCCCCGGAAGAACTGCGAACGGAAATTGAAAAGGCCCGCCACGTTCAGCTTCGGATTGAGGGCATACCCATACTTGGAAAGCAGGTCGAAGCGGTCATCGTTCTTGCGGCTGCCAAGACTGGTGGTATTTACATATCCGAGGTTGAAATCGAAGGTATTGTCCCAGCTGCTCTTGCCTTTTTTATAGAATGCGAAGAGATTCAGCATGGAATTGACCGACAACGAGAAATTATCACCTCCGGCGGCCCAGTTGCTCAGCGAACCCTGGGAGATGTTGATGCCGTACAAGCCGCCTTTCCGCCAGAGCCTTTTGCTGGTATCGGCCTCCTTTTTGATCATGCGTTCGGATTCCAGACGGAGCTTACGGATGGTGGCATCCTGCGCAGTGGCCGCACCGGTCATAAGCAGGGCGGTCAACAATAGGGGGAGTCTGATGATCATACCGCAAAATAAATATCCGGGGCAAATCGGACAAACCCAAAAGGCAAATGCGTCAATGACCCTATCTTGGACCCCAACGACTGGATGAACGGAAGCCGCCATATCTATTCCGCTTACGGAATGCTGATCGTGCTGAACGCACTGGTGAAACCGGTCTGGATCTTCGGCATTGACCGGGCCGTTCAGAACCATACGGGCCCGGGTGCCTATGGCTCTTACTTCGCCGTCCTCAACCTGTCCATCGTTTTCAGCTTTTTGCTCGATTGGGGGTTCACCACCTATCACAACCGCCGGCTCGCAGCCGACCCGCAAGGTTTTGGTGTAAATACGGGCAAACTTGTTTGGGTGAAGCTCCTGTTCGCACTTGCCTATGTGATGGTCACGGCCGTTACAGCCCTGCTCTCCGGCATGAGCGACTGGAACCTGCTGGGCAGCGTGATGCTCACACAGATCCTGACCTCTTTCTTCCTTTTTTTCCGAGGCATCCTGACCGCAAGGCATTGGTTCATGACCGATGCGTGGGCTTCGGTGCTGGACAAGTCGCTGGTCATATTGCTCTGTGCCTTATGGCTCCTCCCCCCGGGTACGGGCAGCAGCTTGACTGTGCAGCAATATGCCTGGCTTCAGGCCGGAGGCTCCTTGGTATCGGTGATCCTTCTATGTGCGATCCTGTACCAAAAAGGGGTTCGTATCGCGCTGGGGCAATTCAGGCTGCCAGACCGGTCGATCTGGAAGGGAGCCCTGCCGTTCGCCGGAATTGTGCTCCTGATGTCGGCCCATGCTCGGCTCGACGGCTTTCTGCTGGAACGCTGGTGCGGCAGCCGTGAGGCGGGAACCTATGCGGCAGCATTCCGGATCCTGGATGCCGGTAATATGCTGGGATACCTGGGTGCGAGTTTTCTGCTGCCCATTGTAGCCAATCACTGGGAGCGGCTTCGCAGTATACCGGCACTGGTGCTCCATGCGCGTCATTTTCTTATGTTGTCCTCGATCGGCCTGTCGGTCACCGCCGTGTATTATGCGAACGAACTCCATGACCTGCTGTATACCGAGCGGGGACCCCGGGCCATAGAGACCTGGCGGCTCTGTCTGCCGGCCCTGACCGGATATGCATTGACCCATGTATACGGAACGGTATTGACCGCGACCGGAGCGACACGACCCTTCCTGTACATCAATGCCGCGGCCCTGATACTCAATGCCGCCCTGAACAGCTGGTTCATCCCTGTATATGGGGCAACGGGAGCCTCCGGGTCGGCGCTGATCAGCCAGTCAGCCTGTGGGATCGCCTGTCTCACCGCTGCGGTAAAATATTGCGGGGCCACCCTGCATCTTCGCTCCCTGCTATTGTATATTTTTAGCGGAGCACTGCTCATCGGCCTTTATGAGGGAGCGGAAATGCTGCATCTGCCCGCTGCCTATGCCATGGGGGGCACTGCAGTGATCCTGGTGGCCCTTTCAGCCATTGGCATGCTACGCATCGCACGACGGACGGACCTATCGAGCGAATGAACCGATACGGAAACTTAAAACAAACCCATGCCTGATATCTTCTCCCTGCTTCGGCGCTGGTACAAGCGGATCCTGCTGACGGTCTTGCTGGCATCCGGTGTCGCAGCCGGACTCAGCTACCTTATAAGGGATCAATATCTGTCGGAGGCGACTGCGCTCCCGGCCAGCATCTACGCATCGGACAAGGCGGCTGTATTCAACCGAAACATAGAAGCACTGTACACGTCGCTGGGAAGTTCGGACGATCTGGACCGCATTGTGGGGACCGCCAGCCTTGATACCGTATACCTTGCCGTGACGGACCGCTTCAACCTGGTGGAACATTACCGGTTCACGGGAATACCGGAACGAACCCGCATGAAGGCCGCCCGTTCCCTGAAAAAGAACAGCCGTATCAGGAAGAGCGGCTATGGAGAACTGAAAGTGACGGTGTGGGACACGGATCCGAAACTGGCCCCTCAGCTGGCCAATGCCCTGTTGGAACAACTCGACCGTATGCACCGGGACCTACAGGGCGAGGGAAACAGGAACCGACTGCAGGCACTGCGGCAGGCCAGGACGCGTGATCAGGACAGCCTGCTTTCCTGGCGGAACAGGCCCGTATCGATGTCGACAAGACCCGACAGCAGCTTATTACGGTCCCTTCCCGCACAAATCGCCGAATTCGATA
>JBJOMF010000073.1:0-2813 GCA_046052505.1 Bacteroidota bacterium
GAGTATGGTGACCAAGGCCTCCCCGATCCCCATGGCAGTAATCAGGTCCTCGGTTTTATAGAACGTGGTTTCGGGATAATTTTCCGCGGTCTGACGGATCACTTTCCGGTCGGCAGCCGTAAAGGCACGGAGCGCATGCTGCACTTTTAGTCCCAGCTGGGCCAGCACGGCAGCCGGAATGTCCATGGGATTCTGGGTGCAGAAAAAGATGCCGATCCCTTTCGAACGGATCAGCTTGATGATGGTCTCGATCTGTTGCAGCAGGGCACTGCTGGCTTCCTGAAACACGAGATGTGCCTCGTCGATGAACAGAACCAGCTTCGGTTTGTCAAGATCGCCCTCCTCCGGACAGGCCGCGTACAGTTCGGCAAGCAACTGCAGCATGAAGGTGGAGAACAGCTTGGGACGGTCCTGCAAGTCGGTGACGCGCACGATGGAGATCATTCCGCGGCCGTCATCGCCGATCCGTAGCAGATCATCCGGATCAAAGCTCATTTCGCCAAAGAAGCGGTCTGCCCCCTGCTGCTGCAGTTCGATCACCTTTCGGAGGATGGTGCCGGTGGACGTGGTCGAAATCTTACCATATTCCTTTTCCAGTTCCGCCTTCCCCTCATTGCTGACATATTGAATGACCTTGATAAGATCCTTCAGGTCCAGTAATGGCAACTGGTGATCATCACAGAATTTGAATAGCATGGCCACGACCCCTCCCTGGGTATCGTTCAGTCCGAGGATCTTGGTGAGCAGCACCGGCCCGAATTCGGATACGGTGGCACGGAGCCGTGTTCCGGGCTGCTCGCTCAGGGTAAGCAGTTCTACGGGGTAAGCCGTTGGCTCGAAAGGCAGTCCGAGTGTGGTGCAGCGGGCCTGGATCTTTTCACTGGGGGTACCGGGAGCCGCCAGTCCACTGAGATCGCCCTTGATATCCATGAGGAGTACCGGAATACTGGCCTCGCTGAGCATTTCGGCCAGTACCTGAAGGGTCTTGGTCTTTCCCGTGCCGGTGGCACCGGCGATCAGTCCGTGTCGGTTCAGGGTTTGCAACGGAACCGAAACGGTCGCGCCGGGGACCGGTACGCCGTCGAGCAAAGCCAGACCGAGCGGTGCGGATGCGCCGGAAAATGAGTACCCCTGTTGTATGGACTGTAAAAAGGCCTGCGTATCTGACATAGGTCGACTTTTTTATGAGGAGAGCGGTCAAAGTTCCTCCTCCCGTTCCAGCATCAGGATGGCGCTTTGCGGAACGATGAAGTATTTTTCATTCTCGTACATGACTTCTGTGGCGCCGCTCAGCAGGAAGATGGCCAGATCGCCTTCCTTGGCCTGCAGCGGCACATATTTTACCTGTTCTTCCTCTCCTTTCCAAGTCTCACTTTCCACAGGCATGGGTATCGCATAGCCCGGGCCTGTCTTGATCACATAGCCCTGCTGTACCTTTTCCTTTTCCTGTACGCCTGGAGGAAGGTATAGTCCACTGGCCGTCCGTTCATCGGGACGTGTGGGTTTGATCAGCATGCGGTCGCCGATCACGACCAGTTTTTTCAGGCGATTATCCGTAGTTATACGCATGGTACAGTGATTGATATCGATCCTTCCGAGTTAGGGTCATCAAAAATAAACCGAGGCTTGCTGGCAAAAAAGCCGTTTTAACAAAAAATTGAACAGGCCCCTTTGACGCTGCGAAATCCATTAACTTTATTTGTCGGAACGAAATCATCCGAATACGACCGCCATGGACAGCAAAAAACCCAAGATCTTATTGTGCGAGGACGACCCCAACCTGGGGAATGTACTCAAGAATTACCTGGAACTGAATGAGTATGACGTTACGCTGGAGCGTGACGGCCGGCTGGGACTGGCCGCCTTTCAGCGGGAGCGATTCGAGCTCTGTCTGCTGGATGTGATGATGCCGAATATGGACGGTTTCACCCTGGCTGAGGAGATCCGGGATGTGGACCCCGACGTTCCCCTGTTCTTCCTGAGCGCGAAGACCATGAAGGAGGATGTCATTCAGGGCTATAAACTCGGGGCCGATGACTATATCACCAAGCCTTTTGACAGCGAGGTGCTTTTGATGAAGATCAAGGCCATCCTCAAGCGGAACGAAGAGTTGAATAAGGAGAACGACAACAAGGAATACCAGCTGTCGAGTTTTCAGTTCAACCCCAAGCTGCGCCAGCTTTCAAGAAAAGGCCACACGGAGACGCTGTCTCCCAAGGAAAACGACCTGTTGAAGATCCTGGCCGAGCATCTCAACGACCTGGTCCCGCGGGAGCAGGCCCTGAAGAAGATCTGGGGTAGCGATACCTATTTCAACGGCCGCAGCATGGACGTGTACATCGCCAAGCTCCGCAAATACCTGAAAGAAGACCCCAAGATCGAGATCGTGAACATTCATGGGGAAGGATTCCGTATGGTGGTGCAATCCTGAAGCCGGTACGACCACACATCAGCCTTCAGCACCTCGCGGTACTGCATTCTTTTTAACGGGACACCGTTCAGTCGAACAAGCTGCCGCCCGAGCTCGTAGTGGGCAATTTACCGAGGTGTGTATAGGCCTTTTCCGTCACCTCTCGCCCCCGCTGTGTGCGCTGCAGGAATCCTTCCTGTATCAGAAAGGGCTCATAAACCTCCTCGAGCGTACCTGGTTCCTCCCCTACGGCCGTTGCGATGGTGGTGATACCTACCGGCCCACCCTTGAATTTATCGATGATCACAGTAAGGATCCTGTTGTCCATCTCGTCCAGTCCGTGCCGGTCAACATTAAGGGCATTGAGCGCATGTTCCGTGATGCCGATATCGATGCGCCCGTC